>DAIMGD010000187.1:2235-4904 GCA_036724165.1 Rhodanobacter sp. | reverse complement strand
TGACTGAAATCAAGGATGTGCTGGGCGGGCGTGGTCTCGCACTCGGCATGAAGCTCGAGAACTGGCCGCCGCCGGGCTTGTCGCACGGCATGCAGCTGGGTTGATGGTTTTTGCGATCGGGTTTACTTGTGCGATCGTCCTTGATCGCTGAGTAGCAAACCTCCAGCTGGAGTGCGTATTGCGCTCCAGCTGAATACCAAAAGCGGCCATCCATGGCCGCGATTGTTTTTTGCGATCCTCCTTGATCGCTGCGTCATTTCGGTTTGGTTAGTATGCGTTTATCCGCTTTGCCAACCGCCAAAGGCGGCCATCCGTGGCCGCACTTCCAATAAGAGCCTGTTCTTAAAAGGCTCCTCATAGCGGGTAACCGCGGGAAGCCGGACACAAGCGCCGGTTTTTCATAACAACAGACATCAGAGACCTTTGCCATGCGCCACCAAAAATCCGGACGCAAACTCAACCGCACCAGCTCGCACCGCGAAGCCATGTTCAAGAACATGGCGTCTTCGCTGATCAAGCATGAGCTGATCCGTACCACCCTGCCCAAGGCGAAGGAACTGCGCCGCGTGGCCGAGCCGCTGATCACGCTCGCCAAGGTCGACGGCGTTGCCAATCGCCGCCTCGCCTTCTCGCGCCTGCGTGACAAGGAAGCGGTCGGCAAGCTGTTTGTCGAGCTGGGCCCGCGTTACAGCGAGCGTCCCGGTGGCTACCTGCGCATCCTCAAGTGCGGCTTCCGTCCCGGCGACAATGCGCCGATGGCGTATGTCGAACTGGTCGGTCGTCCCCAGGTTGAGGCCGTCGACGCCGAGTGACCCGTTCGGGTCGCCAGTGGGTAAATCATAAAGACGTCCAAACACGAAACCCGGCCGGGCAAACTGCCGGGTTTTTTGCTTTGCCGGCTGATCGGGCTGCAAATTCCTGCCTGGATACGACGCTGCTGCTGACAGCGCGTCAGCGAACAGGTAATGTCATTGTTCCGCAACGCAGCAATGTGCCATGAATCCATTCCGCTGGTCGTACCGTGTCAGTTTTCTTGTCGGTTTCCTGATCTGTGCAGGCCTGCTCGGCTTTGCCCTGTATGCGCAGTACGTCCTGATGATGGATCCGTGCCCGTTGTGCATCCTCCAGCGCGTTGCCTTCATCGCGCTGGGTCTGGTTTTCCTCATCGGTGGCCTGCATGCTCCGCGGAATGGCCATCGCTGGGTCTACGCGGCCTTGTTGCTGCTGATCGCCGCGGCAGGCATGGCGATCGCGGCGCGGCATCTCTGGATCCAGTCGCTGCCGGCGGACCAGGTGCTCAGCTGTGGCGCACCGCTTGGTTATTTGCTGGAAACCCGGGCGGGCAATGGCGGGTTGATCGGCGTGCTTGAAAAAGTGCTTACCGGTTCGGGTGAATGCGCGAAGGTGGAACCGATCTTCGGCTTGCCGATGCCGGCCTGGTCATTGCTGTGGTTCGTATTGCTGGCTGCGCTGGCCATCGTTGCCGCAAAACGCCGTATTCCATCGAAATGAATCACCTGCAAGCTTTCAAGGTCACCCGGATGAATCCCGATTTGCCCAACGCCGAACCCGTAATCGACTGGTCGCCCGACTCGTGGCAGCAACGCGTGGCACTGCAGCAGCCGCAGTACGACGATGCCACCGAGCTCGCCGAGGCCAGTGCGCATCTTGCCCGGTTGCCGCCGCTGGTGACGTCCTGGGAAGTGCTTGCGCTCAAGCAGACGCTGGCCGAAGCGCAGGAAGGCCAGCGTTTTCTGCTGCAGGGCGGCGATTGCGCGGAAAGCTTTGCCGACTGCACCAGTCCGGTGATCTCCAACCGGCTGAAGGTGCTGTTGCAGATGAGTCTGGTGCTGGTGCACGGGTTGAAGAAACCGGTGTTGCGCGTGGGCCGCTTCGCCGGCCAATACGCCAAGCCGCGCTCGACCGACCTGGAAGTTCGCGACGGCGTGAGCCTGCCGAGTTTCCGCGGCGACGTCGTGAATGGTCCGGCCTTCACCGCTGCCGCGCGCCGGCCCGATCCACAGCGCTTGATCCAGGCACATGCGCATTCGGCGCTGACGATGAACTTCGTGCGCGCGCTGATCGACGGCGGCTTCGCCGATCTGCATCACCCGGAATACTGGGATCTGGCCTGGGTCGAGCATTCGCCGATGGCTGCCGAGTATCGGCAGATGGTCGCGGGCATCGGCGATTCGCTGCGTTTCATGGAGACCTTGGCCGGGCCGGTTGCCGGGTTCTCGCGGGTGGATTTCTTCACCTCGCATGAGGCCCTGCTGCTGCACTACGAACAGGCACTGACGCGGCAGGTGCCGCGCCACCATGGCTTCTTCAATCTGTCCACGCACTTCCCGTGGATCGGCATGCGCACCGCCGCACTCGACGGCGCGCACGTCGAGTATTTCCGTGGCATTCGCAATCCGGTTGCGGTGAAGGTGGGTCCCTCGGTGACCGCGGCACAGCTGCTGCCGCTGATCGATGCACTCAATCCGCAGGATGAGCCGGGTCGGCTGACCCTGATCCACCGCATGGGCAATGCGAACATCGCTGCCGCGTTGCCGCCGCTGCTGGAGGCGGTTAAACGCGAAGGACGTCGCGTGCTGTGGGTCGCCGATCCGATGCATGGCAACACCGAGAGCACCTCGAACGGCTACAAGACGCGCCCGTTCGCG
>DAIMGD010000187.1:999-2225 GCA_036724165.1 Rhodanobacter sp. | reverse complement strand
CCGCCGGCACCCGGCTGGGTGGCGTGCACCTGGAGCTGACCGGCGAGGATGTCACCGAATGCATGGGCGGTGCGCGCGATCTGTCCGAAACCGATCTCGACCGTGCCTACAAGTCGATGGTCGATCCGCGCCTCAACTACGAGCAGTCGCTGGAACTGGCGATGCTGATCGTGCGCAAGTCGGTCGGTGGACAAAGCTGAGCAGGTATCGGCGGAACGTTTGTGGAAAAGGCGGCCAGCGGCCGCCTTTTCTTTGGATGCTCAGCGCGCAGCCGTCACCGGTTGCCCATTCACCGTGTCGAGAAACCGCGGCGGCTGCCATGCCCTGGCGTGTTGCTCGAAGCCGTAGGCGATCGAGATCAGCGTCGGCTCGCTCCATTTCGCGCCGAACAGCACGATGCCGACCGGCAGGCCGTGCGCGAAGCCGGCGGGCACGGTGATCGACGGATAACCGGCAACGGCGGCCGGTTGCGAGGCGCCGCCCACGGTGGGATCGCCGCTGACCACATGGTCGCCGAGCACCGGATCGGTCATGAAGGCCGGCCCCCATGACGGCGCCAGCAGCGCATCCAGATGCTGCGCCTGCAGTGCGGCATCAATCCCTTGCGGACCCGACAGCAGCTTCACCTTCGCCAGCGCATCCACATAGGCCTTGTCGCTGAGCGGACCTTTCTTTTCGGCCTGCTCGAACAGCTCCTGGCCGAACCATGGCATCTCTTCGGCGGCATGTGCCTGGTTGAAGGCGATCAGGTCGGCCAGCGTCTTTACCTTCAGGCCGGTGCGAGTGGCCAGATACGCATTGATGTCGTGCTTGAAGTCGTACAGCAGCACGCTCAGTTCCGGATCGCCGAGCTCGGCCAGATGCGGCAGGCTGACCGGGTCGACGATGACCGCACCCTGCGCCTTCATCAGCGCGATTGCCTGATCAAGCACGCGGTCGGCATTCGGCTCGGCGCCGGCGAGTTGGCGCACCACGCCGATGCGCTTGCCCTTCAGCCCGTTAGGATCAAGGAAGCGGCTGTAGTCGGTGGCGTGGTGGTCGGCCTCGGCGGTGGCCGGATCACGCGGATCGCTGCTGGCGATCACCGTGAGCAAGGCGGCGGCATCGGCCACGCTGCGTGCCATCGGGCCGGCGGTGTCCTGGCTGTGGCTGATCGGCACGATGCCGCTGCGGCTGACCAGACCCAGGGTGGGCTTGATCCCGACGATGCCGTTCATCGCGGCGGG
>DAIMGD010000187.1:0-989 GCA_036724165.1 Rhodanobacter sp. | reverse complement strand
CTGGAGCCGCAGGGATTGCGGTCCAGCGCGTACGGATTGCGCGTCTGTCCGCCGCGCCCGCTCCAGCCGCTGCTGGCGTGGTTGGAGCGGAAGTTGGCCCACTCGCTGAGGTTGGTCTTGCCGAGGATCAGCGCGCCGGCCTTGCGCAAGCGCTCGACCAGACCTGCGTCGTGCGGCGCCGGTGCATCGACCAGGGCCAGCGAACCGGCGGTGGTGAGCATGCGATCGCCGGTGTCGATATTGTCCTTGAGCAATACCGGGATGCCGTACAGCGGACTGCGCGCCTTGCTGTTCTTGCGTGCATCGTCCAGTGCGCCGGCAAGCTGCAGTGCATCGGGATTTGTCTCAAGCACCGCGCGCAGGGCAGGGCCGGAGCGGTCGATCTGCTGGATGCGCTCCAGGAATTGTTTTGTCAGCTGCCGGCTGTCCAGCGTGCCGGCATCCATGCGTTGCTGCAGCTGCGCAATCGACGCATACGCGGTTGCGGGTGGCGCGGCATCGGCGGCAATGGCCGGGAACGCAAGCAATGCGGTGACAAGTGCTGCAAGACAGACGGCTGGACGGCTCACGGTAACCCCCGGTTCGGCGAATGCGGCATGTTGTCGCGATGTCCCAGCTTAGCGCCATGTCTGCCGATCGCTGCTGCCGCGCACGCCTATCCCACGCCTATAATCGGCCGATGAACACGAACGCCAGCCTGCGCCTTGCCAAGCCGTTCGGTGCCGCGGCCCTGCTTGTGGTCGCCATGCTGTCCGGCACTGCCAGCCATGCCGCCGATGCTCCGCCAAAACCTCCCATGCCTCCTGACACCTTGCAGCAGCGCATCGCCGCCTGCACCAGCTGTCATGGCGTGCACGGCGAAGGCACCCCGGGCAGCGGTTATTTTCCGCGCCTGGCCGGCAAGCCGGCCGCCTACCTGGCGCGGCAGATGCAAGATTTCCAGAACGGCCTGCGCAAGTACGCGCCGATGGAATACACCGTGCGCCAGC
>DAIMGD010000186.1:0-4908 GCA_036724165.1 Rhodanobacter sp. | reverse complement strand
CCTTGCGTTCGGCCATCCAGGTCAGCAGGTAGCCGAGCACGCGGCGCGACACGCCGCCGTCATCACCGCCGCCGGCGAGGCCTTTCTCGATCTCGTCGATCCACAGCACGCACGGCGCCAGCAGCTCGGTGCTGCTCAGCGCCTCGCGCAGGTTCTTCTCGGTCTCGCCCTGGTATTTGTTGTACAGCGTGCCGAAGTCCAGCCGCACCAGCGGCACGCCGAAGCCGCCGGCGATCGCCTTCGCCGCGAGGCTCTTGCCACAACCCTGCACGCCGAGCAGCAGCACGCCCTTGGGCGGATCCAGCGTCGGGGTGGCGGATGGATCGAGGAACACCGCGCGCCGGCGCTGCACCCATTCGCGCACGCGGCCGACTCCGGCGATGTCGGCGAAGCTGGCGGTGGCGTATTCGTAGTGCAGCAGGCCGGAGCGGTTGAGCAGGTCGAACTTCGACTGCATCAGTTCGGGCAGGTCCTGCGGGCCGAGCGCGCCGTCGTTGTAGATCAGCTTGCGCACGATGCGCCGCGCATCCGGCGCGGACAAGCCGAGCAGGTTGCGCACGATGGTGCGCGCGGCGTCGTTGTCCACTTCGATCTTGCGGCCCTGCTCGCGCTGCCAGGCGACCGCTTCGCCGCGCAGGATGCCGGCCAGTTCCTTGATGTCCGGCAACGCCAGCGGCACGCGCAGCGCCAGTGCCTCGAGTTCTTCCGGCAGCTCGATCTTCGCGCCGATCAAGACGATGGTATGGGCGGACGAATGCTGCCGCTGCACCAGTTCGCGCAGCTGGCGCAGGGTCATCGCGTAGCCCAGCAACGGCACCACATCGAACAGCAGGTAGATGCCCGGATCGCTGGCGGCACGGATCGCGCCGAGCATGCTGCCGACATCGTCGGCGCTGTCCGCCGATGCCTGCGCGAAGTCGAGCCGGCTCAGGCCGTCGGTCAGCGTCCAGCGCCACAGCGGCCGCAACGCCTGCGCGATGACGTGGCGAAAGCATTCGATCACCCGTTGTTCGTCCACCGTCTCGATCACCAGCAGCGGCGTGGTCGCGCGCACCAGCGTGGCGAGATCTTCAAGCTCGTTCATGCAGCCCCCTTGCGAAGGGCCTCACGTTAGCAGAGCGGCGGCGCTTCTGACTTCAGCGGCCCGGGTATACACCGGGGCTTCGCCACGATCGAGGAGTGCCGCGATGCGCCTGCTGCTGTCGTTGTTGCTGGCCCTGTCGTCGCTGCCGCTGGTTGCCGCGCCGACGCTGGACCGACTGACCCTGCCGAAGGATTTCCATATCGCGGTGTATTCCGACCGGGTGCCGGATGCGCGCGAGATCGCGCTGGGCGCACATGGCACGGTGTTCGTCGGCTCGGGCGATGCAGGCAAGGTCTACGCGCTCACCGACAGCAACGGCGACGACGTGGCGGACAAGGTCCGGGTAGTCGCCAGCGGGCTGCGCGATCCGATCGGAGTGGCGTTTCACGATGGCGATCTGTAGGTGTCCGCGATCAGCAAGATCGTGGCCTTGCGCGCGATCGAACAGCATCTCGACGCACCCCCGCCGCCCGAACTGGTCACCGACAAACTGACCACGGAAACCCATCATGGCGGCAAATTCCTGGCCTTTGGTCCGGACGGCAAGCTGTACGTGCTGATCGGTGCGCCGTGCAACATCTGCGACCCCGGCCCGCAGCACGGCAAGCTGACCCGCATGAATGCGGATGGCTCCGGTGTTGAGGACGTGGCCCGCGGCATCCGCAACACGGTCGGCTTCGACTGGCAGCCGGGCACCGGACACCTGTGGTTCACCGACAATGGCCGTGACGAACTGGGCGACGACATGCCCGGCGACGAACTGAACGAGATCACCAAAAAAGGCGAGCACTTCGGCTTTCCCTACTGCCATCAGGGCGACACGCTCGATCCCGAATTCGGCAAGCGCAAGAGCTGCAAGGACTACGCGCCATCGGTGCTGAAACTCGGCGCGCATGTGGCCGCGCTCGGCATGCGCTTCTATCAGGGCAAACAGTTCCCGGCCAGCTACCAGGGCGCGATCATCGTGGCCGAGCACGGTTCGTGGAACCACACGAAGAAGTCCGGTTACCGGGTGATGACGGTGCGCTTGAACGGCAGCAAGGTGCTGTCGTACGAACCGCTGATCAGCGGCTTCGAGCAGAACGAAAGCGCCTGGGGCCGCCCGGCCGACGTGCAGCCGCTGCCGGATGGCAGCCTGCTGGTCAGCGATGATCTGGCGGGTGCGGTGTATCGGGTGACGTACAAGCCGTGAGTTTGATCATGTCGTTCCAGCTTTGTTGCGAAGCGCGCCTGGAAGGTACGGCTGATTGAAGGCGAGAATGCCTCGTGGCGCGATCTGTATCCAACTATTCTGTGACTGGGTGGTCAGTGTCGCTATCGAGGTGGGATGACCAGCTTCGCGGTTGAAGAGCGATTGCCAGCTTCGCTGTTGTGAAGCGCCTCCGGCCTGCGCCGGAATGACGAGATTTAGGTTTCATACGGAGACATTCATGCAACTACGCAGCGACAATTTCGAGAACGGCCAGCCGATCCCCGCCGAGTTCGCGTTCGGCAAGCGCGCGGATCCGTTCGCGCTGTCGGACAACCACAGCCCGCACCTGGCCTGGAAGAATGCGCCGGCGGTCACCCGCTCGTTCGTGCTCACCTGCATCGACCACGACGTGCCCAGCCGCGGTGACGACGTGAACAAGGCAGGCCGCACGGTGCCGGCGGAGCTGCCGCGGGTGCCGTTCGTGCATTGGATGATGGCGAATATCCCGGCCGAATGCGGCGAGCTGGCCGCCGCTGCGTGCAGCGACGAAGTCACCCCGCGCGGCAAGCGCGATCCGTCCGGTCCGTCGGGCAGCGTGCAGGGCGTCAACGATTTCACCGGCTGGTTTTCCGGTGACGCCGAGATGGGCGGCGAGTATCTCGGCTATGACGGTCCGTGCCCGCCGTGGAACGACGCGCTGCTGCATCATTACCACTTCACGATCAGCGCGCTCGACGTGGCGACGCTGACCCTGGCCGAGGGTTTCACCCATGCGCAACTGCGTGCGGCGATGGCCGGGCATGTGCTGGCGGAGGCTGAACTGAGCGGTAGCTACAGCCTGAATCCGGCGCTGTCGGATTGAGCAAACGTCGGTGTCGCGTGCACACTGGCGCCGACTCTCTTCACACCCGCATGGCATGCGCTATGGGTGAATGGCAGCTACGTGGCCTCGTCGGCCGCAGCTGGCTTTCATCCAAGAGGACACCCCCATGCTTCATTACGCCCTGGTTTTCCTGGTCATCGCCATCATTGCCGCCGTGCTCGGTTTTGGCGGCATCGCGGGCGCCGCCGCCGGCATTGCGAAGATCCTGTTCATCATCTTTCTGATTCTGGCGATCATCGCGTTCTTCCGCCGCGCCAGCTGATGGCCGTCCGTTGCAGCAAGTTTTCGTCACCCTGAGTCCTTATCCGGAGTACGCAATGAACAAGCAGGTCCAACCCCCCGAGTCGCTCGCCGGCAATCGCATCGACGAGAGCGCCGAGCGCGTCAAGCAGGCCACCTCGCATGTCGTGGCGAGCACCAAGGACGCGGTGGATCGCGCTGCCGATCACGTCGAGGAAGGCTTGCACAGCGCCACCGACAAGGCCGCGAATGTCGCCAACCGCGCCACCGACAAGGCGGCCGAGATCGGTGAACGCGGCCGTGAGGTCTATGACGAAACCATGGATCGCGCCGATGCATGGCTGGAGCAGGCACGTGATTACGTCCGCGAGAAGCCGGTACAGTCGGTCGCCATCGCGCTGGGTGCTGGTTGGCTGCTCGGCCGTATCCTGCGGCGCTGATTTGCACCATGCCGGGGCAGGGAATGCATAACCAGGATGAATCACCCCGCGAAGCGGCGGCGCCGGATCCGGCGCCGTCGTCGTCTGGGCTGCTGACGGAAATCGGCCAGCTCGGTCGTGCCATCAAGCAGCTGTTCGGCGCGCAATTGCATCTGCTCGCAGCGGAACTGGGGCTCGCGCGCAGTGCCGTCTCATGGATCTTGCTGGCGGGTCTGGCGGCCACCGTGGCCGGCGTGGGGCTGGGCCTGAGCGTGCTCGCGTTCATCGGCATGCTGTTGGCGAAATGGTTCGGTTCGTGGCTGTGGGCGCTGCTGGCGCTGTGCGTGCTGCAGCTGCTGTTTCTGCTCGGTGCGCTGCTGCTGTTCCGTCGCTGCATGCACTGGATGAGTCTGCCCGTCACGCGCGGCGAATGGAGTGCGATGATGCAGGACACCTTGCGCAAGGCCGGCCGCCCGGTCGACGCCAGGGAGGAGGAGCAGTCATGAGCATCTTCGAGCGAGTGGCCAAAGTACGCGTGGCGCAGGCGCGCATGGCCGTGGCGCGCGACGCGCTGAGCACGCCGGCGGCGAGCTTGCTGGTGCGCAGCCGCGAGCACCCGCTGACCACGGTGGGCACAGCGGCCGGCGCCGGCTTCGTGTTGGGCAGTTTCAATGTGCATCCGCTGCATGTGCCGGGGCTGGGTCCGCTGCTCAGTGGCGGATTGGCCGAGGCGGTCGCGTTCGGCACGCGGCTGATCACCGAACTGGGTACCGCCGGACTGGCCGGTGCCGATCGGCACGCGGGCGAGCGCAGTCCGGATGAGCGGAACTTCGACGCATCCGATACCAGCGGTGGCGCGCCGTGAGCAGTGAGCCCGAAGCGTTTTTGCCGCCGCCGGATGAGGTCGAGGACGATCTCGCGGCACCGGTGCTGATGGATCAGGTCGCGCCGGGTTATCCGCCGCGGCAGCTGGCGCGCGGGTTGCACACGACGCGCGGCATGCGCCGGCATCTGCGGGCAGTCCGCGTGCTGTTGAACGCGATGCTGTTCCTGGCGCTGATGTACACCATCACGCTGACCAAGGCGCTGC
>DAIMGD010000185.1:0-4953 GCA_036724165.1 Rhodanobacter sp. | reverse complement strand
TGTCGTAGTCGCCCGGCCAGTCGGTCAGCGCGCCGCGGTCGATCTCGACGATGCGCGTCGCCAGCGCGCGCAGGAAGCTGCGGTCATGGGTGACGAAGATGATGCTGCCGGCGAACTGCTTGAGGAAGTTCTCCAGCCAGCCGATCGCCTCGATGTCGAGGTGGTTGGTCGGTTCGTCGAGAAGCAATACATCGGGCTTGCGCACCAGCGCCTGCGCCAGCAGCACGCGGCGCTTCATGCCGCCGGACAGCGCGGCGAAATCGGTCTCGGCCGGCAGCTCCAGCTGGGTCAGCACCTCGGTGACGCGACGATCCAGGTCCCAGCCGTGCTGCGCCTCGATCTGATGCTGCACATCGCCGAGCGCATCGAAATCGGCCTGCGTGTGCAGCTCGTGCAGCAGATGGTGATAGCGCGCCAGCAGGCGGCCGAGATCGCCGAGGCCTTCGGAGACCACGTCGAACACGTCGCCGGCGGTGTCCTGCGGCACCTCCTGCGCCATCCGCGCGATCACCACGCCGCTCTGTACCCGCACTTCGCCATCGTCGGCATGCAGCTCGCCGTCGATCAGCTTC
The DNA here is from genome assembly GCA_036724165.1 of Rhodanobacter sp. Lineage (GTDB taxonomy): Bacteria > Pseudomonadota > Gammaproteobacteria > Xanthomonadales > Rhodanobacteraceae > Rhodanobacter. Next base: position 4,381 of record DAIMGD010000185.1, on the reverse strand, counting down.
ATCAGGGTGGATTTGCCTTCGCCGTTGCGACCGACGATGCATACGCGTTCATTCGGCTCGATCGACAGATTGACGTGTTCGAGCAGGAGGGGACCGCCGATGCTGAAGTCGACGTTTTGCAATTGGATAAGAGACATCTGCTCATTGTAGCGGGAGCACTGCAAGAACTGGCCGGCGCGGCGTGGCCGGCAGCGCGATCTTGCCGACGCCCCAGCCTGCGATCCGCCCTGCACGAGGCGGCTGGCCGCCATCGAGGACGCCGCTCCGGCGGGCAACGTCATGCCAGCGAAGCATGGCGCGAGCGTGCGCAGCGTCAAGCCACATTCCCCAGGAAAGCCCTGCCGGCCGCCGGGTGCGGACGAATCCTCGCGCAAGCCCGCGCCCGGCGCCCAGGGGATCAAGTTGGAGAAAATTATAGGTAACAGTTACTTGGCCTGAATACTTCAGATGCCGCTTCTGGATATCGCGGCGGCTTGCGTATACAGTCGCTGCACGCGGGGTGCCGCGGTTCCCAGTGGAGAAGTCGAGTTGCGCATCGAGTCCGCCAAGCCACGCCGGTTGTTCCACCAGCTGCGCGGGATGATGGCCACCCTGGTTCTGGGTGGTGGCCTTGGCCTGTTTGCAGGCGTGGCCCATGCCGGCTACGCGGCCGTGGTCGTCGATGCGACGACCGGCCAGGTCGTGGACTCGGTCAATCCCGATCAGCAGAACCATCCCGCGTCGCTGACCAAGATGATGACGCTTTACCTCACCTTCCAGGCACTGAAGAACGGCACCCTGCAGATCGATCAGCAGATGCCGGTTTCCGCCTGGGCAGCCGGCAAGGCGCCCACCAAGCTCGGCCTGCGCCGCGGACAGACCATCTCGGTGCAGGATTGCATCCTCGGCATGGTCACCAAATCGGCCAATGATGCCGCGACCGTGATGGCCGAAGGCATCGCTGGTTCCGAGGGTCGCTTCGCCGAGGCGATGACGGCTCAGGCGCGTCTGCTCGGCATGGACAAAACGCATTTCGACAATGCCTCCGGTCTGCCCGATCCGGGTCAGCTGACCACGGCAAGCGACATGGTGAAGCTGGCCATGGCGCTGTATCGCGACTTCCCCGAGGACGCGCACTATTTCGCGACCCGGGAATTCGTCTTCCGTGGTCATGTCGTGCGCGGCCATAACCACCTGATGGACCGCTATCCGGGCATGGACGGATTGAAAACCGGTTTCACCGATGCCTCCGGCTTCAATCTCGCCTCGACCGCCGTGCGCGACGGACACCGTCTGTTCGGGGTGGTGCTGGGCAGTCGCACGGCCGCCCTGCGCGATCGATTGATGGCCCAGCTGCTGGATGACGGCTTCGATCATCGCCAGACCCCGGCGGTGCTGGTCGCCAGCGCGGCGGGCGTGAAGCAAAGCGCGGCGATGCGGGTACTGTCCGCGTTGTCGCCGATCGCCACTGCTGAAGCCGATACGTTGCCGATTACGCGGTCGGCGCCGAGTCACCATCGTCGCCACAACGAGACTGCGCGCGTTGCGGTGGTTCGGCGTGGTCGCCACAGCCGCAAGGGTGCCCCGGTGGTCGTCGCCCGTCGCGGCGGCGCATGTCCACGTCGTGGCGCGCATGCTGGGACTTGTCCGCACCACCACCGGGCGACCAAGTTCGCTTACCGCAGCGGCGGCAGGAAACTCGCTGCGGGCTGAGCGCTGCCGACCGTAGCGGCCTGGCCTGATGGAAACAGGTCGCACCAGGCGGATCGTTTCAGATGGTGGCATGGTATTCGGGCCCGGAGCCTGTCCTGGAAGCGATCCGGCGACGCGCGGCTTGCCGCGATTCGACCGGCGCGAGCAGATGCGGGCCCCGCTGTCGCCAGGTTTGCCTGCTGGCTGACGCGCAGGTCTGCCAACCGATGCGCTACGCATCACCTCGGTCGTGACTGCTGTGGCTGCCGTGGTGGTGTGGCGACGCCTACATGTACGCGTAGTGCACCACGTGGAAGAAGATCGGGGCGGCAAAACACACTGAATCCAGTCGGTCTAGGATACCGCCGTGACCTTCGATCATGTTGCCCCAGTCCTTGGCGCCGAGGCTGCGCTTTACCGCCGACAGCGCCAGCCCGCCGACGAAGCCCGCCAGCACGATGAGCAGCGACATGCCGGCCGATTGCAGCGGCGAGAACGGCGTGATCCACCACAGTCCGGTGCCGATCAGCGTGGCCGACAGACCGCCGCCGACCAGTCCTTCGACCGTCTTTGACGGACTTACCAGCGGTGCCAGCTTGTGCCTGCCGAACAGCTTGCCGAACACATACTGCAGCACGTCGCTGATCTGCACCACCAGCAGCAGGTACAGCATCAGCAGCAGGCTTTGCCCTTCGTAGCCGGGGATATGCAGCAGCAGCACGGCCGGCGCGTAGCTCACGCAATACACCGTCAGCATCAGTCCCCACTGGATCTTGGTGCTGCGTTCGAGAAAGTTCTCGGTGTCACCGCTGAACGCAGTGACCGCCGGCAGCAGCAGGAAGCCGTAGACCGGGATGCAGATCGCGAACAACCCGTACCAGTCGATGCCGATCAGCCAGTATTGCAGCGGAATCGCCAGGTAGAAGCACAGCACCAGCGGCAGGTGATCGCCGCGGCGGGTAGGCGTGAGCGTGATGAACTCGCGCAACGCAAACATCGAAGCCAGCGCGAAGAACACCAGCGTAGTCACCCGGCCCAGTACGAAGCAGGCGCACAGCAGCGCCACCATCCACCACCAGGCGCCGATGCGTGCATTGAGGTTGGCGACCACCTCGCGGCCGCCCTCCGTCCGTGCGCGCCGGCCGAGCCACCAGCCGATCGCGCTGGCAAGCACCAGCAGCGCCAGGACGCCGCCCATCACCACCCAGAATTTATGCTGCATGTTCATGCCAGTTCCACCACGGCGGCGTGGGCGCGTCGAAGAAACACCTCCTTGTCCTCGCCCGGCTCCAGTTGCAGGGTCCGGCCGAACCGCACGCTGCAGGTCATCGGCACCGGCAGCCAGCTGCCCTTGGGCATCGAGCGATGCAGCGTATCTAGATAGACAGCGACCAGTTCCACCCGGGGGAACCGTTGCGCCAGGTGGTACAGGCCTGCCTTGAACGGCAGTGGCAGCGACTGCTGGCCGCGCGTTCCTTCCGGGAAGATGATCAGCGAGTCGCCGCCATCGAGCGCGTCGCATAGCGGCTGCAGCGGATCGCCCTCGCGCTGGCTGCGATCGCGCTCGATATACACCGCACGAAAGCCGTGTTCGGCGATGAAACCGCGGAAGCCACCGTGACCCCAATAGTCGCGCGCGGCGACTGGACGGGTGGTCGCGCGCAGCGCGGGCGGCAATGCTGCCCACAGCGCCAGCGTGTCCAGATGGCTCGAATGATTGGCGAAGTAGATGCGCTGCGCCGGCCCCGGTTTGCTGCCGGTCCAGCGCCCATGCGCGCCGACCAGCAAGCGCACCAGACCAACCAGCAGGCGCGAGGTGATCATGCGTTCATGCCATGCAGGCGCGCGGCGATTGCGCGGGTGCGCTCGATGCAGGTCAGTGCGGATCCGATCGCGATGATCACGGCCGCACCGAACAGGATCTGCCGTTGCCATGGCATCGCCACGGCGGCGATTACCAGCGCGATGCCCATCAGCCACATGCGATGCGGCTTGGCCATCGGGCCGCGAAAATCCTGCGCCTGTCCCAACGTGCCACCCAGCGTGCGGACGTAAGCGGTCAGTGCCGCGAGCAGCGCGCACAACCAGCCCAGCCATGGCGTGGCGATGGCATAGCCGAGTGCCACCAGGAGCAGCGAATCGGCCATGCGGTCGGGCAGCTCGTTGTAGAGCACGCCGGTGACGGTTCCGCGGCCGCCCTCGACCGCGACCATGCCGTCGAACAGGTTGCATAGCAGGCGCAGCAGGATGCACGACGCGCACAGCAGCAGGCCGCCGATACCCGGCCAGGCCAGCAATGCCGCGCTGCCGGCCAGCGCAAACAGCACGCTGATGAAGGAGATCTGGTTGGGCGTGACCGTGCTGCGCGCAAGCCAGCCGGCGATGCGCCTGGCCCAGCCACTGCTGCGCACCGCGATGGGCCGCCGGTTGACGTCCTGCATTGGAAACTCTCCCCTGTGAGTGCAATGGATCGTAGCGGCAGAGCATGGCTTTGTCAGGCGCGCATACGAAAAACCCGCGGCGAACCGCGGGTTTTTTTTCGAGCATGCCGATGGCGCCGGCTTACTTCAGCCCGGCATCCTTGCGCAGCGCCTCGGCGCGATCGGTCTGCTCCCACGAGAACGTGGTGTAGCTGTTGCCGTTGGCGTCGGTGATCTTCTGCGGGGTGCGGCCGAAGTGGCCGTAGCTGGCGGTCTGCTGGTACATCGGG
>DAIMGD010000184.1:0-4973 GCA_036724165.1 Rhodanobacter sp. | reverse complement strand
CTGCGACGGTGCGCGCATGCCGATCGAGAACGTCATGCACGGGCCACCGAACGCAACGCCGTCGTGCGGGATGCCTGGCGGCAGGTACAGCATGTCGCCGGATTCGAGCAGCCATTCGTGGGTCGGCTCGAAATGCGCAAGCTGCTTCAGCTCGACGTCGTGGCGGAATTCCCTTGGCGCCGCCGGATCATCGCTGATCGCCCAGTGACGCTGGCCCAGGCCCTGCAGCAGGAACACGTCGTACTGGTCGACATGGGCACCGACGCCACCACCGGCTTCGGCGTAGGAAATCATGATGTCGTCCAGGCGCCAGCTCGGCAGAAAGCTGAAATGCTCCAGCAATCCGGCAACGTCGGCATCCCACTTGTCAGCATCTTGCACCAGCAGCGTCCAGTGGGTCTTCGGCGTGCTGGCGAAATCGTCTTCGCTCAAGGGGCCGGGATTGACGTGCCAGCGGTCGCGTTTTTCGTCGTGCACGATCAGTCGTGCCAGCGCCGCCGGTTCGCAGGCAAGCCCGGCCAGGTCGTTCGGCTCCAGCGGTGGCACGAAGTCGGCGAACGCGTTGCGGATCAACAACGGACGCTTCTGCCAGTAGTCGCGCAGGAATTGCGCCGGGCTCATGCCCAGCGGTTGCTTCGCGCTACCGCGAACTTCGATGGGGAGCGCTTTACGGGAGGACTTTGAGATGGTCATGCGCAAATTGTAGCTGCGCACGGCTCGGCGCAGCAGGGGACGGCGTGATTCAGATGGCCATGGCCAGGTCGCCTGCGAGCCCGATGTAGCTGCCCGGTGTCAGTGCGAGCAGCCGCTGCCTGGCGTCCGCTGGCAGGTCCAGGCTTTCGATGAAGGCGTGCATCGAGGCACGGTTGATGCCCTGGCCGCGGGTGAGCGCCTTGAGCTGCTCGTAAGGTTCGGGCAGGCCGTAACGACGCATGACGGTCTGCACGGCTTCGGCGAGGACTTCCCAGCTGGCATCGAGATCGGCGGCGATCCGATCCGCGTTGACGGTGAGCTTGCCGAGTCCTTTCTTCAGTGACTCCAGCGCAACCAGCGTGTGACCGAACGCGGTGCCGAGCGCGCGCAGCACGGTGGAATCGGTGAGATCGCGCTGCCAGCGGCTGATCGGCAGCTTTTCCGCGAAATGACCGAGCAAGGCATTGGCGAGACCGAAGTTGCCCTCGGCATTCTCGAAGTCGATCGGGTTGACCTTGTGCGGCATGGTCGAGGAACCCACTTCGCCGGCCTTCAGCGTCTGCTTGAAATAACCGAGCGAGATGTAGCCCCAGATATCGCGGGCCAGGTCGATCAGGATGATGTTGGCGCGGCGCACCGCATCGCAGTATTCGGCGATGCCGTCATGCGGTTCGATCTGGGTGGTATAGGCGTTGTAGTCGAGCCCGAGGCTTTGTACGAAACGCTGCGAAAAATCTTGCCAGTCCACTTCCGGATAAGTGATGGCGTGCGCGTTGTAGTTGCCGACGGCGCCGTTGATCTTGCCGGAAATCTCCACCACGGCCAGTTGCTGGCGCTGGCGCCGGAGGCGCGCCACCACGTTGGCGATTTCCTTGCCCAGCGTGCTGGGCGAAGCGGTCTGGCCGTGCGTACGCGCGAGCAACGGCAACGCGGCGTTGGCGTGCGCCAGCTCGCGCAGCTGGGCGATCACCGCATCGAACATCGGCAGCAGCACCTGTTCGCGCGCGTCGCGCAGCATCAACGCGTAGGACAGGTTGTTGATGTCCTCGCTGGTGCAGGCGAAGTGCACGAATTCCTTCGCCTGCGCGAGGCTGGCGTCGGCGCCGATCTTTTCCTTGATGAAATACTCGACCGCCTTCACGTCGTGATTGGTGGTCGCCTCGATCGCCTTGATCCGCTCGCCGTCGGCCACGCTGAAGTTTTCCGCGATGGCTTTCAGCGTGCCGATCTGGCCGGTACTGAACGCTGGAAGCTCTGCGATCTTCGGATCGGCACTCAGCGCCAGCAGCCATTCGATTTCCACGTGCACGCGGCGGTGCATCAGGCCGTACTCGCTGAAGATCGGGCGCAGCGCTTCGACCTTGCCGGCATAGCGGCCGTCCAGTGGTGACAGGGCGGTCAGGGCATGAGAGGACATCGGGGCATTCCGGCGGGGTGAAACGGCTATTTTACATGGGTGCGGGGTTCCCCTGTCTTGGTCGCCTTGTCGCGCCGCAGACGGGCAGCGGCCTATAGTTGGGCAATCTCCAACTCCAGGAATCCGGCCATGAGCGGTTTTCGTACTGAGCACGACAGCATGGGCGAGTTGCGGGTGCCTGCCGACGCGCTGTACGGCGCGCAGACCCAGCGCGCGATCGACAACTTCCCGATCTCCGGATTGCATCTGCCGCGCCAGTTCATCCGCGCGCTGGGACTGATCAAGGCCGCGGCCGCCGAGGTCAATCTGTCGATGGGCCATTTGAAGAAGAACCAGGCCGCGTCGATCCGCAAGGCGGCGCTGGCGGTGGCCGATGGCCAGTATGACGCGCAGTTCCCGATCGACATCTTCCAGACTGGCTCGGGTACCAGCACCAACATGAATGCGAACGAGGTGATCGCGCATCTGGCGGTGAAGGGCGGGGCGAAGGTGCATCCGAACGATCACGTCAATTACGGGCAGAGCTCGAACGACGTGATTCCCACCGCGATCCACGTCAGTGCCACGCTCACCACCAGCGAGCAGCTGCTGCCGGCGTTGAAGCATCTGAAAAAAGCCATCGACAAGCGTGCGCGCGAACTGAGGAACACTCCAAAGACGGGCCGCACGCATCTGATGGACGCGATGCCGATCACGTTCGGGCAGGAGTTGTCCGGCTGGGCGGCACAGATCGGTTCGGCAATCGAACGCATCGAGGATGCACTCAAGCGCATGCGTCGGCTGCCACAGGGCGGCACGGCTGTCGGCACCGGCATCAATGCCGATCCGAAGTTCGGCCCGGCGATGGCGGCACAGCTGAAGAAGCTCACTGGCGTAAAGTTCGAATCGGCGGAAAATTATTTCGAGGGCATGGCGTCGCAGGATGCGGCGGTGGAATTGTCCGGCCAGCTGAAGACGCTGGCAGTAGCGCTGATGAAGATCGCCAACGACCTGCGCTGGATGAACTCCGGTCCGTTGGCGGGCCTGGGCGAGATCGAATTGCCGGCGCTGCAGCCGGGTTCGTCGATCATGCCGGGCAAGGTCAATCCGGTGATTCCCGAAGCCACCGCGATGGTCGCCGCGCAGGTGATCGGCAACGATGCCTCGATCACCATCGCCGGCCAGTCCGGCAACTTCCAGCTCAACGTGATGCTGCCGCTGATCGCGTACAACCTGCTGCAGTCGATCGAGATACTCGCCAACGTGTCGCGCCTGCTGGCCGACAAGGCGATTGCCGGCTTCAAGGTGAATACGGTACGCGTGAATCAGGCGCTGGCGCTGAACCCGATCCTGGTCACCGCGCTGAACCCGGTGATCGGCTACGAGAAGGGTGCGGCCACCGCGAAGCAGGCCTACAAGGAGCGTCGTCCGATCATGGACGTGGCGCTGGAAACCACCGGCTTGTCGAAGGACGAATTGAAGAAGCTGCTTGATCCGTTGACGCTGACCCGCGGTGGTATCCACGCCGAGTGATGTGGCCAGGTGGAATGTAAAACCGCCCATCAGGGCGGCTTTTCATTCGGCAGTCGCTATGGTCACTCGCGATATATTTTTCGGCCACGGCAGTCATCGGCCTCGTTGGCCTTGATCAACGCGTAGGGCTGGAAGGCGGGGAGCTGACTGGCCAGTAGTTTTTCCTGGGTCGATCTGAGGTCAGCCAGATCGTTGCAGATCAAGGCTGCGTGGGCTTCGACATTGGCGGTGCTGGCGTTGACCTCGCTGTCGATCTTGTCAGTGTTGCCGCTGGCCAGACCCGAGGCCACGCTGCTGAGGGCTTTCCCCGCCGTCGCCATGCCGGCTTTGCCGGTGGCGATGCCGTGATCGCGCATCATCAGGGCGGTAATGTAGTACTGCTTGAGCAGGTCGCGTTGCTCGGACGTCACGGTAACCTTGGTGCCCGCGATATTCAGATCTCCGGCGGCGGTAATGTTGGCATCAGCGCGGCCATGTGCATGAATTGCGATGCTGCCATCGCTGGTTTGAGTGCTGATATATGTGATGACTGTATCGCTGCTGGTGTCATTGCAGCCAGCCACGCCTGCAGCGATCAGTAACATGATGGATAACAGGTAGGCACGCATCTTGGACTCCTTCAGTCTTGCGGTTTGTTTCGTCGCCATGACGGCAGCCGGGCAGATTGTTTCCTGCGCGGCTGCCGTTGACTTCAGCTGTCGTCGCGCCAGCGGCGGAACCAGATGGCACCAGCCAGCAGTCCTGCGCCGATCACCACACCGATCCACAGGTCCGGCGAAGCCATCAAGTGGTAGGTGCTGGTGAGATCCATGAAGTCCATGCTTGGATTGCCGGCGACGCTGTGTGCGATGGAATCTCCGCTCGTCCCGAACAGACTGCCGGTACCGGGGAACGTGCTGAACAAGCCGCGCTGCACGACGTTTTTCCAGAACCAGGTGGCCGGCAGGTCAAACAGTCCCATGATGCCGAACCAGCTGATCACCAGGCCGGTGGCCACCGGCAAAGCCACCGCCCAGAGGAACGGCTTGTTGCGTGCCCAGGCCGAGCAGAGCAGCAGCCAGCCCACCGAGGGCAGTGCCCACAACACATACAGCGGGATATAGCCGATCAGGTTGAACATGACGCGGAAGGGGTGGGCCAACAACAGCAACTGCCACACATTCACGCCGTGGAACGACAGCGTTATCGCCAGTATCAACAACTGCAGCATGCCGACGACGATGCCCACGATGACGGCGATGACAGGAGCAAGCACGGTGGCGCTGATGATCTTGGACAACACCGTGCTGGTATCGGAGATCGGCAGCGATTTCCAGAACAGGATGCTGCGATCTCGGCGGTCGTCGTACAG
>DAIMGD010000183.1:0-4979 GCA_036724165.1 Rhodanobacter sp. | reverse complement strand
CCGAGCTGGGCGTGCTGGAGATCGAGCCGCAGGAGATCGCGGTGATTCCGCGCGGCGTGCGCTTTCGCGTGGAGCTTGTCGACGCAGAAGCAAGCGGTTACGTCTGCGAAAACTTCGGCGCGCTGCTGCGCCTGCCGGATCTCGGCCCGATCGGTTCGAACTGCCTGGCCAACGCGCGCGATTTCCTCATCCCGCAGGCGGCGTACGAAGACCTCGATGGCGCGTTCGAACTGATTGCGAAATTCCAGGGCACGCTGTGGTCGGCGAAGATCGATCACTCGCCGCTCGACGTGGTCGCCTGGCATGGCAACTACGCGCCGTACAAATACGATCTGCGCCGCTTCAACACGATCGGCTCGATCAGTTTCGATCATCCGGATCCGTCGATCTTCACCGTGCTCACCTCGCCCAGCGACACCGCCGGTACCGCGAACGTGGATTTCGCGATCTTCCCGCCGCGCTGGCTGGTGGCGCAGCACACGTTCCGCCCGCCGTGGTTCCATCGCAACGTGGCCAGCGAGTTCATGGGCCTGATCACCGGCGTGTACGACGCCAAGGTCGAGGGCTTCCTGCCTGGCGGTGCCTCGCTGCACAACTGCATGAGCGGGCACGGGCCGGATGCGGCCACGTTCGAGAAGGCGTCGAACGCCGACCTGTCCAAGCCCGACGTGATCGGCGGCACCATGGCCTTCATGTTCGAGACGCGCAAGGTGATTCGCCCCACGCAACAGGCGCTGGCGTCACCGCAGCTGCAGGGCAATTATCACGAATGCTGGCAGGGCATCCGCAAGCATTTCGATCCGTCGCGCGCGTAAGCCGTCACACCATTCTGTCTGGGGAATTGCATGAAGCTGGGAAGTCTGAAGGAAGGCGGCCGCGACGGCACGCTGATCGTGGTCAGCCGTGATCTGACGACGGCGGTGAAGGCCGGCGACATCGCGCCGACGCTGCAGGCGGCGCTGGATGACTGGTCGAACGCGGCGCCGCGGCTCAACGCGCTGTCCGAAGCGTTGAACGCGGGCACCGCCGGCGATGCGTTCGCGCTGGAGATGAGCGCGCTCGCCTCGCCGCTGCCGCGCGCGTACGAGTTCGTCGATGGCAGCGCCTACCTGCCGCACGTCGAGCGCGTACGCCGCGCCCGCGGCGCCGAGGTGCCGCAGTCGTTCTACACCGATCCGCTGATGTACCAGGCGACCAGCGCCGGCTTCCTCGGCCCGCGCGATCCGGTGCTGGTGCCGAGCGAGGATTACGGCATCGACCTGGAAGCCGAGGTGATCGTGGTCACCGACGACGTGCCGATGACGGCGACGGCCGCGCAGGCGTCGGAGCATATCCAGCTGATCGGCCTGATCAACGACGTGAGCCTGCGCGGACTGATTCCCGGCGAGCTGGCCAAGGGTTTCGGCTTCCTGCAGAGCAAGCCGCGCTCGGCGCTGTCGCCGGTGCTGGTGACGCCGGACGAGCTGGGCGACGCCTGGCACGGGGACAAGCTGCATCTGCCGATGCGCACCTGGTTGAACGGCGCGTGGTTCGGTCAGGCCGAGTGCGGCGTCGACATGCAGTTCAGCTTTGCCGAGCTGGTCGCGCACGTGGCGAAGACGCGGCCGCTGACGGCCGGCACCATCGTCGGTTCCGGCACCATCGCGAACGAGGACACTGGCAAGGGCGCCTCGTGCCTGGCCGAGCAGCGCACGGTGGAAACCCTGCGCGACGGCAAGCCGAGCACGCCGTTCCTGAAGTTTGGCGACTCCCTGCGCATCGACATCACCGACCAGGGCGGCGCCTCGATTTTTGGTGCGATCGAGCAGCAGATCGCCCCGTACAGGGGCTGAGCAACACCGCGGCAACGCCGGCTCAAGACGGTCGTTGCGGGCATGCTTCGGCAAGCGCGGCAGGAAATATACGATCGCCAGATCGTGCGCCCTGAGCCTGTCGCAGAACATCCCCGGCGCACTGCGCGATACACGATCGACACGATGCAAGGTCGCCGCGATGTTCGCGCGGCTTGACCACGATCAATGCGCGAGCTGGTCGCACTCTGCAGACTGCTCGCATGAACCCTGCCATCGCTGCTCCCGAGTTCGACCCGGCGCTGATCGCGCGCTACGACACGGCCGGACCGCGCTATACCAGCTATCCCACCGCGCCGCAGTTCCACCCCGATTTCGACGAGGCGGCGTTGCGTGCGGTGATCCGCGCCTCCAACGAGGAGCCGATCCCGCGCCCGCTGTCGCTGTACGTGCATGTGCCGTTCTGCATGAGTCCGTGTTTCTACTGCGGCTGCAACCGCGTGATCACGCACGACGTGAGCAAGGCGGACCGTTATCTGGAGCGGCTGTACCGCGAGATCGAGCTGGTGGCGCCGCTGTTCGACCGCGACCGTCTGGTGCGTCAGCTGCACTTCGGCGGCGGCACGCCGAATTTCCTGGACCTGTCGCGCATGCGCGAACTGATGGAGTCGCTCGCGCGGCACTTCAGCTTCAGCCACGAGAGCCGGCGCGAATTCGGCATCGAGATCGATCCGCGCTTCGCCGATGGCGACTACATGCGCGGGCTGGCGGAGCTGGGCTTCAACCGCCTCTCGGTGGGCATCCAGGATTTCGATCCGCTGGTGCAGCAGGCGGTCAACCGCATCCAGAGCGTGGCGCAGACGCGCGAAGTGCTGCAGGCCGGCCGTGCGGCCGGCTTCGTGTCGGCCAGCGTGGACCTGATCTACGGCTTGCCGCGGCAGACGCTGCAAGGCTTCGACCACACCCTCGGCGAGGTGATCGCACTGGCCCCCGATCGCGTGGCGGTGTACGGCTACGCGCATCTGCCGGAACTGTTCAAGGCACAGGGGCAGATCGTGGCGAGTGAGCTGCCCGACCCGGCGACGCGACTGGCGCTGTTCGGTCGCGCGCTGCAGCGGCTCACCGCCGCCGGCTATGTTTACGTGGGCATGGATCACTTCGCCCGCGCCGATGACGAGCTGGCCCGCGCGCAGCGCGCCGGCACGTTGCAGCGCAATTTCCAGGGCTATTCCACCCATGGCGATTGCGACATCGTGGGTCTGGGGGTCAGCGCGATCGGCCGCATCGGCGACAGCTACAGCCAGAACGCGCGCGACCTCACCGGTTACTACGCCGCGCTGGATGCCGGCCGGCTGCCGATCGCCCGCGGGCTGATGCTGGACGAGGACGACGTGCTCCGGCGCGCGCTGATCGGCGAGCTGATGTGCCACGGCGAACTGGACATGGCGGCGTTCGGCGCGCAGCACCGGCTGCGCTTCGACGACTACTTTGCCGCCGAGCTGGCCCACCTGCGGACGCTGGCCGATGACGGGCTGGTGACGCTGGACGCGCGGATGATCCGGGTGACCTCGCGAGGGCGGTTGCTGTTGCGTACAATCGCGATGTGCTTCGATGGGTATCTTGGCGGGGAGACGCAGCCGTCACGCTACTCACGCATCATATGACCGGCGCGATCACCACAGGCTTTTCTCTCGATGCGTTCCAGGAATCCGGCGGGCCGCCTGCCCGAGCCGCCCAGCCCGATGGCCGACGACGGCGACGAGGCGAGTTTCTGCCGCACCTGTGCGTTCGCCGGCGCCTGTGTTGCGGTCGGCTACGGCAAACCGGAGCTGGCCGCGCTGTGCTGTCTGGTGGAACACGCCGGGCCATATCGCAGCGGCGAGCACATTTTCCGCAATGGCGATGCTTTCCGGGCGATCTTCGCGGTGCGCTCCGGCACGGTGAAAACCAGCACGGTCGACAAGGAAGGGCGCGAGCAGGTACTCGGCTTCTACCTGCCGGGCGAGGTGATCGGCCTCAATGCGATCTATCCGGATCACTTTCCGTGCGATGCGATGGCGCTGGAAACCGCGTATTTTTGCCGCTTCTCGTTTCCCGCGATGAGCGCGCTGGCCACCCGCATGCCGGCGGTACAGCAGCATCTGTTCCGCCTGATCAGCAAGGAACTGGGCTCGGCCAGTCTGCTGGCCGGCGACCATAGCGCGGACGAGCGCATGGCCGCGTTCCTGTGCGACCTGGGCGCGCGCTACGCGGCACGCGGGTTCTCCGACACGCGCTTCCACCTCAGCATGTCGCGCGGCGACATCGCCAACTACCTGCGGCTGGCCGCCGAAACGGTCAGCCGCGTGCTCAGCCGCTTCCGCGTCCAGAAACTCATCCAGATCGAAGGGCGCGAACTGCAGCTGCTGGATCCGAAAGGCCTGCGTGCCATCGGACAGGCACTGTTGCCCGGGTGACGCCGCTGCGCGATGGCTCGACGCCGGCAGCGTGCGCGGGCGCCTAGTGCTGCATCAACACCGGGATATCCGCTTGTTCCAGCACGTGCCGGGTGGCGCCGCCGAACACGCGCTCGCGCATCGGCGAGTGACCGTAGGCGCCCATCACCAGCAGGTCGATCTGCGCGTCGCGCGCCTTCTTCAGCAGGATATCGCCGGCCAGGTCGGACGAGGCACGGATGTATTGCGGTCTGGTGGTGATGTGGTGACGCAGCAGGTAAATGAACGGATCGAAGTGCGGCAGACGGCCGCCGGTATCGTTCGAGCCACGCACATCGCCATCGATCAGGGTCACCTGTCTGGCCATCCGCAGGAACGGCAGGGCGGCGTGGATCGCGCGGATCGATTCGATGCTGCCATTGCAGCCGATCACCACCCGCTCGAAGTTGAGCTCGCGCTGCCACTGCGGCGGCAGGATCAGGCAGGGCAGCTGGCTGCCCAGGATCGCCTCACCGAGGATGTCGAGCAGCCCGGATGCGTCCACCATGTCCCGTTCGATCACCGCCAGATCATGCCAGGCACCGAGATGTCGCAGGGTCTCGGCCAGGCTGGTGCGGCTGACCGCCCACGTTGCCTCGTGCACGCCGGATGCCTGCGCGAACGCGCCGACCGCGGTCGAGTTGGCGACCGCCGAGACGGCCAACCCGTGAGCGTTCGGCGATGTATCGACGACGGGCGCGCCGCTGACCGGAGC
>DAIMGD010000182.1:0-4986 GCA_036724165.1 Rhodanobacter sp. | reverse complement strand
TCGGCGTGCTGATGGGCACGTTCCTGCTGACCATGCTGTTCGTCGGCCAGCGCGCCGCGCTCGGCTGGCCGTACTGGCTCGGCCTGCTGATTGCCGCCGGGCTGTTCGGCTACCAGCACTGGCTGATCCGCGACCGCATCCGCAGCGCCTGCCTCGCTGCGTTCCGCCACAACAACTGGCTGGGACTCGTCGTTTGGATCGGCATCGTGCTGGCGTTGGCGCTGCGCTGAGTACAAGCATCGTCCCCGTGGCACCGAACCCTTGTTGATCCGGACACCGGGCAGAAGTGCAGATTACGCATTTGAATGACAATCTCGCATCATCGTGCGTTGCCTAGTGGATCAGCCCCAAATGAAGTCAAGCGACTCGAGTCATCGACTGGTTGCCCGAAGCTTGCTGGCGGCCATGGCAGCCATCTTTCTTTTTCTTGTGTTCCGCAACAGCGGGCTCGGCCCGTCAGTTCTTGGCGATGAGTGGAGTTACAGCCTGTACAGCCGCCTGCTGCCTTTCTCGCAAGCACAGCTGCCTTCGTTTCTCTACTTCCTGATCTATCGCAGCAGCAATGTTTGCGGTGTGGAATTCGCGAGCTGCGCCCGCGTACTCAACGCCGGCTTTTTCGTGACTGCCGCCCCCTTCATGTTCCTGATCGCACGACGCCACATGCATCCTGGCCTGGCGTTGCTGCTCACGCTGGCGACGCTACTCAGTCCACTTTCCACGTATACGGCCTTTTTCATGCCCGAGGCCATGTACTTTTTCATGTTCTGGGTGCTGGCCTGGCTCGTGCTGGTAATGGCTCCGCATGCCTCCGTCATCAACGGACTCATGGTGGGCGCCCTGCTGGGCGCAATGTGCCTGGTGAAATTGCACGCCCTTTTCCTGCTTGGCGGCTATTGTCTCTACCTGCTGTCGATGTTGTTGCTGACCCGCGGTATGCAGATGTTTCGCGTCACGATGCAAGGCATGGCAACCGCCATCGCGGTATTTTTTGCGGTGCGGCTGGGAGGCGGTTACCTGCTTGCCGGCGACAACGGGCTGCACCTGCTGGGGAGCCTGTACGGTGCACAGGTCAATGGCAGTTTCAGCCACCCCGATCTGAAGCTGCTTTTGCACCATGGCGTGCACTTGGCACTCGGCCACGGTATGGCGCTGGTCATGCTTTATGCGGTACCGCTCGCATGCTTCTTCCAGTTGCGGCGCATACCAGCTGGCCATGATCAGTCATTGGCAAGTGATCGACAGCGGCTGATGGTATTCAGCATGACCATGCTTTCGGTGCTTGTCGCCGTGACCGTCTATTTCACTGCAAACGTATCCGACGGCAATCCACTGCTGGGACTGCAGCGCCTGCACATGCGCTATTACAGTTTCGCGTTGCCCCTGCTCTATCTGGTGGCTGGCGCATGGACCAAGGATGAAGCAGCGGCCGGCGGCGGCGGTACTCTTCGGCATCTCGCTGCGACGCTTGTCGTGGGCGGCCTGTATATCTATGCCTGGCACGGTCATCTGCATGGATTCACGCCAAACCGGATTGACTCGCCAGAGATTTACGGCGTCCTGGTCGATCATCACTTCTTCAGCATCATGGCCGCCCTGGGACTGGGCTGCCTGGTGTTGTGGCTGATCAGTCGCCCACTCGGAGCGACCCTTTACGTCTTGTTCTTCGTGCCCGTCTTTGCCCTGGGCGCATCCAGCTACGTGGACAGCGAGGCATCCCTGCGGAAGAGTCCTGACATCTATGACACATCGGCCCGTACCGTCCATGACTTGTTGCCTTCGTCTCGGCGGACGGGTGTTGTCTTGTTCGGTGACAACATCTTCGGGCTGGTCCAGGCGAACTTCCAGCTGGATTCAGCAGATGCAAAAGATGTTGTGCTGCGACCCGGCCAAGCCATCGAGACAGAAAATCTTCCGGCGGACGGCAAGTGGGCACTGGTGATTGGCCCCCATGCGATGAAAAACCCCACGATCTCCGTGCAGAATTTCGGCGGTTTCGCGCTATATAGGCTGGCCACACCATTGATGATCGATTTTCGCAAGAACGACCCCGCATTGTCCGCGGTCGAGGGACTTTCAGGCATCGAGAATTTCGGCCGTTGGTCGGACGCCGACGAAGTTGTGCTGCATGTGGTCGATCCATTGCCGGCCTCGGCCAATCTATTGCTGACAGCCGCAGCCTACGGCCCGAATATCGGAAAGCCTTTCATCATGACGCTGGGCAATGAGCAGCGGACGTTCACGCTCACGGACGTGGCGCAAACGGTGCACATCCAGTTTCACAATCCCGCCGGCCTCGACGTGCTGCGTATCTCGGTGCCGGCAGCGACCTCGCCACGGGCGCTGGGCATGAGCCCAGACGACAGGCCGCTTGGCATCGCCCTCTCAAGCCTGCAGATCAAAGCTTCGACGCAGACTCCCTGATCGGTCGCAGGCGGGTAGCAGGCCGTATCGACAGGCCACCCGGATGAGGGATGTTCACGCCAGTGCGTGACATCATTCGGCAAGCGCATGTCGATGGTCCGTGCGAGACTTCCACGACAGTCTGCGGGCGATCGGTGCGTTCGTCACGATGCCCACCACGTCTTCTTTTGGAATCCATGCCGTGTTATCGACGATTGCCAGAATTTTCGACAGCTTCCGCAGCGCGTCCCGGCAGCGCCCGTCCATGGCAACCGCAGACCGTCATTCGCCATCCGAAACCATGGCATCAGGGCAGCTGCCAGCGGTGTGCCGGCGCATCGCTACACAAGGTCTTTTCGTCATTGGTGCCGCAAGAACCGGCACCACGATCCTGCAGAACGCATTGAACGATGCCGACGGGGTTTTCCTGTTCGGCGAGCCCGGCTTCCACCAGGATTCCGGCAGCCCGGATTTCGCCGCACGCTACAACGGCATGCATCGCGCGTGGGGCAATCAGGAGAACAAGAGCAGTCACTGCCCAGGCCTGTTCGAAACCGATGCCTCCTGGTGGATCTATCTCGCGCGCCTGGCTGAGCTGTACCGCTACGTGGGTTCGAAGATCGTCATCAATCCCGAACGCGCCACGGAGGAATGCCGGCAACTCTTCGATTTTCATTGCCGGCATTTTTACGCGTCGCATTACATCTTCAGCTTCCGCAACCCGCTGGATGTACTGATGTCCACGCGTGGTCTGGCACAACTCAATGGTGGCCGGGTCGCAACCCACAAGGAGGTATTGCATGGATTCTTCTCGGTGGTGCAGTTGTTCGTTCGCGCCTTGCGCAACCTGCCGCATGTGTATGTTGTTTTCCATGAGGCCATGAATGCCGATGCGTTCGCCATGCTGGGGAAATCGCTGGACATGCCACTGACCCGCGCCATGAACTACTACGACCACGCCAAGGTTCGTCATTACGAACTGAGTGGGATCCCGGAGGTCCATCGGGCACTCACCGCCGAGGCGATGACGATCTATGCGGATTTTCAGCACGAGGCACTGGCCGGTTTCGACCTCACCCAGATTGAACAGAACAACGGCCATCTCGACCCCATCCATTTCACCGCGCTGGGTCGCCTTTCCTGGCGCGTCACCCGGTTTCTCGACAGGCTCACCCAGCACGGGGACTAGCCTGCGCACGCAATGGATGGCGATACAGTCAGCCGCGTGGCGACGGTGCCCGCGCCAATGCCCATACATCCACCCGCTGCACCCCGGCGCGCCTGAGTACACGCGCACACTCGGCCAGGGTGGCACCGGTGGTCATCACGTCATCGAGGAGCGCAACATGAGCAGGCAGTTCGATACCGGCGTGCAGCGCGAACGCGCCACGTACATTGCGACGCCGACCGATCGCATCGAGTTCGGTCTGCGCCTCGGTGTGACGCAGGCGCTGCAGTGCATCGTGGCGCAACGGCACGCCCAGTTCGCGCGCCAGCGGACGGGCCAGTTCCCACGCCTGGTTGTAACCGCGCCGGCGCAGCCGGCTGCGATGCAGCGGCACCGTCAGCAGCAGTTGCGGCAGCTCGACCGGACAGGGTTCGCGCTGCCACAGCGTCGCCAGCACACGGCCAGCAGCGAGGTCGCTGCCGAACTTGTAGCGCGATTCCAGCCGATCCAGCGGCCAGCCATAGCGGAACGGTGCCCATGCCGCGTCCCATGGTGGCGCACGGCGCAGACATTCGCCGCACATTGCAGCCGGCGTGGCCAGCGGCAAGGCGCAACGCGCACAGCAGCTGCGGTTGCGCGGCAGTTCGGCGGCACAGTCGACACACAGATCGATACCGTTGGCGCCGGCGGCACCACACAGCAGGCAGCGCAGCGGCAGCACGAGATGCTGCAGTCGCCGCCAGGACATCGTCAGCGCTTCCATGCGCATGTCTGCTCAGCGACCCGGCTTGTACAGCGCGGCGTCGAGGATCGACCACAGGTGGATCAGCCAGCCGAGCAGGACAATCCACAGCACGGCGGCCAGCACGAACATGATGATCGCCATCAGCAGGCGACCCTGCACCAGCTGGCCCAGCCCCGGGATGAAGAAGCTGCAGATGGCCGCGAGCACGTTGCCGCTGCTGCCCTGTCCTTCGCTCATGCTGATCCGCTCCCTGTCAGGTCGACTTGATGTTGCGATGGTAGCGGCTGAACCGGACTCATGCTCCGTCAACCATATATCAGCATATCGAGTTGACACATTCCGGGGCGACTTCCACACTCTGCCGCCTCATGCACGGGAGTTGCTGTTCGATGATCGACACCGCCATCCGCCACGACTGGAGCCGCGCCGACGTGGCCGCGCTGTTCGCGTTGCCGTTCAACGAGCTGCTGCATCGTGCCCACACGGTGCATCGCGAACAGCACGATCCGAACGCGGTGCAGGTGTCGACCTTGCTGTCGATCAAGACCGGCGGCTGCCCGGAAGACTGCGCGTATTGCCCGCAGGCGGCGCGCTACGACACCGGCGTGCAGGCACAGAAACTGATGAGCGTGGAAGCGGTGCTGGAACGCGCGCAGGCGGCGAAGGATGCCGG
>DAIMGD010000181.1:0-5009 GCA_036724165.1 Rhodanobacter sp. | reverse complement strand
GGGCTGGCGCTGCTGACGGTGAACTTCCTGCTGCACCATCTGTTCGGCTGGCTGGTCAGCAGCCACTTCCAGCAGACCGTGCGCGACATTCCGTTGCTGCCGCAGCTGCTGCTGTGCGTGCTGGTGGCGGACCTGGCGCAGTACTGGACGCACCGCGCTTATCACGAGGTACCGTTCCTGTGGCGCTTCCACTCGGTGCATCACAGCGTGAAGACGATGGACTGGCTGGCCGGCTCGCGCCAGCACATGCTGGAACTGATCTTCACCCGTGTGTGCGTGCTGGCGCCGCTGTACATCCTCGGCTTCAGCGAGGCGGCGATGAACGGCTACATCCTGATCGTGGGTTTCCAGGCGGTGTTCAACCACGCCAACGTGCATCTGCCGTGGGGTCCGTTGAAGTACGTGCTGGTGACGCCGGATTTCCACCACTGGCACCACGCCTCCGACGACGAGGCGATCGACCGCAACTACGCGGCGCACTATGCGTTCCTCGATTACGTGTTCGGCACCGCGGTGAAATCGAAGAACAGGTTTCCGGAGCGCTATGGCGTGGTCGGCGACTACATGCCCGACGGTTTCATCAGGCAGCAGCTGTTTCCGTTCCGCGGCAAGCGCAAGCCCGACGAGCCGGCAGCGTAATCCGGCCGGGTCAGTGGCCGGCTGAACTGGATGCTGCCGGTGCCACGCTGCCGGCTGCCGCCGGCAATAGCGCCGGGGTCGGTGCCATCAGCACAGGCTGGGCCACCGCACCATGCTTCTCGACCAGGGTCATCACCGGCTTGTCCCAGCTGCCGGTGACCTTGTAGCGCGCGCTGGCCGCCTTGTTCAGGCCCCTGCCGAGCAGGCCCTGCATGGCAAACCCGGCGGCCGCGCCGATCGGCCCACCGACCACCGCGCCGACCAGCGGCAGGCTGTTGCCGATATGCGGAATCACCCGCACCTGCTGGTCGTAGTCGCGGCTGCGCAGGCCGGTGCGGCCTCTGATGCTGATGTTGGCCGACGAGCCGTTGATCACCAGGTTGTCGGTGGTGGCATTGCCGCCGGCGAGATGGAAATCGCCGGTGATCGAATCGAACGCCAGCCCCTTGCCGAACACGTCGCCGAAATCCAGGGTGAGCCGACGCGGCAGCTCGGCCAGCGAGACCAGCCCGAGCAGCCGCCCGACGCCGGGCGAGGTCGCCTCGGGAATGCGCCCATTGCTGACCTGGATCGTGAGGATGCCGTCCATGTTGGCCAGCGACAGCGCGCTGGGTGCGCCGGGCCAGCTGGCGTCGAGTTGGTCGTGGGTCTTGCCGCCATTGACCAGTCCCTCGAAACCGAACGCGCCGAGCATGCCGCCCAGATCATCGGCGGCGAAACTGATGTGCATGTGCGTGTGGCTGTTGCTCGGGCTGCCGTTCCAGTCACCGGTGGCATTGATCTGCACGCGGCTGGACAACGCCCGCAGCTGCTCGATGTGCATGCCATTCGCGGTCGGCCAGGTTTCCAGACGCGCTTCGCCGAGCTTCGCATCGCCCAGGCGCAGGTTGGCCACCCACAAATGGAACGGCGGCAACGCCGCGGGGTTGATGCCGGTATTCGCGGGATTGTCCGCCGGCACTTTCGGCGGCGCCGGGGCTTCGTTCGCGGCGGTGGCAGGCGTGGCCGGGTCTTTCGGCCAGTACAACCGCTGCAGGCGCGCGGTGATGCCGCGCTTGGCCATGTCCTTGGTCGGCACGTTGAAATTGCCGCTCATCGCCGCGCCATTCACGTCGATGCTCAACACATCGGGCTGCGGCTTGGCACTGATCCGGACCGCCCCGAGCGAACTGCCGAACCAGCCGGCCTGGTCCGCGCTGACATCGATGCTTTCCAGTCCGGGGCCATCGCCAGCGCTGCCGGCCACCGCGCGCTGCACCCAGCCGGTGATGTCCAGCTTGCTGGCATGACCGCGGATGCGCAGGCCGCGATTCGGCAATTCGTCCGGCATCTGGCTGCCGAACGCCAGCGTCCCCACCATCGGCTGCTGCGCACCGGTGGCCAGGCGGAAATGTCCGCGCACCAGCTGGCCCAGCGCCAGCTGCAGATCGCTGCCGCTGATCGGCAACCCCAATGTCAGATGCAGCGGCAGGCTGTCTGCCGCGGGCTTGTCCAGCGGTGCCGGCAGCTTCAGCGCGATCCCGCTCAGCGGCGAGTCGACGCTGAGCGTCTGGGTCAGTGCATTGCTGCCTGGCGCATGGGCGATCGCAAAACCGATCGTGAAGTCGCTGCGCCCGTCGGCCAGCTCACCCAGCCATTTCAGCGAGGCATAGTCCTGCACCAGTTCGGCGAAGCGATAACTGCCCTGCAGCTGCGCCGACAGCACGGTGTTCGGGTCGCTGTTGGCGGCGGCCACCGCGAGTTGCAGTCTGGACGGCTGTCCGCGAAAGCCGGCATCCAGCGGGCCGGCCTGCATGCCATGCAGATCGAAGCGCAGCGGTCCGTTGAGCTTGTCCAGCTTGAGGTTCCAGTCCGGCGCGGCGAGGTCGACATCGTGCAGCTGAGCGGTACCGACGAGCCGGGCGTCGGCGGCCTTTTTCAGCGGCAGGTTCAAATGGAAATCGAACGTGCCGTTGCCGCCCAGATTCAGCTTGGCCAGCGTGTCGGCCTGGCGCAGGCCGATCGGACTCTTGCGCACGAAATCCATCAGGGCGGCACCACTTCCGCCGCCCTGGACATTCAGATCGAGCAGGCCATCGCCGAAGTCCGGGATCAGCGCCACCGCCCGGCTCACCTTCACGCCGAGTGACTGGCCGGTGCTGGCTTCCACCAGCATGCCGGTATTGACGAAACTGGCCACCGCGTCGATGTTCTCGGCGCGCGGCCAGTCCTTGCCGTAGTCGAGCGTGAGGTGGCTGATCTGCGCGCGTGCCTCGAAGCGCCCTTCGTTGTGGTGAAACGGCCAGTCGGCCAGGCTGCCGCGCAACAGCACCTGCGCCTGATCCAGGTTGCCTGCCACGAGCGCCCGGTCGAGCCACTCGATGCTGCCCGGCGACATCGATCCGATCGGCCAGAACAGCTTTGCCGCGGTGATATCGGCGCGATCCACATTCGCATAGATATCCAGGAACGGAGCGCCGCCCTGGGCCGGCAGGGTCACTTCGCCGCGTGCCTGGCCGGCGTAACCGGCACCGACGAATTCAAGCGCATCGGCGCCGAGATGCCAGTCGCCATCCTGCGGCCAGAAGGCCAGCGTGCCGGCCAGCTTCGACAGGACCAGCGGCTGGCGAAACAGCTGCGCGAACTGCAGCGTGCTGGCCTGCGCCGGCAATTCCAGCGTCAGCGCCTGCGCATCGCCGCGCAATTCGCCTTGCAGGCTGCTCACGCCCGGCAGCTTGCCGACCGGCTCGATGCCCAGATCCTTGAATGCCAGCTCGATCGCCTGCATGCCGCTGGCGCGATTCCAGTGCAGCGCGAGATGGCTGATATCGCCACGCGGACGTCCGCTACCCAGCCACTGCGCCAGGCCCGGCGCCAGATCCGGTTTCAATGCCAGCCATGGCAACAGCGGTTCCAGCTGCAGCTCGCGCGCAGCGACAGCAACGCTGGCCTGCGCGCTGTCCGGCTGATGCAGGGCGAGCGCCAGCGCGCTGCCGTCGTCGCCGGCCCAGCGCAGGTCATAGCCGTCGGGGGTACGGCGCAATCCGGCCAGCCCGTGCAAGGTCGCCACGCGCGCATGGGCTCCGCCGGGGGCACTCACCGCCAGCCCGTCCAGGTCGAAGCGGATCAGGCTGTTGTTCACCCTGCCCTGGTGCCAGTCGAGCCAGGCCGCCACATGGCCATGGCCCTGGTCGGCCGTATAGCCGTCCAGATCGACACCGTCGAGCAGCGGCTTGAGATCGACGTCGTCGACGCCGATCCACAGCCGGCCGGCGCTGCCATCCCGGCGAAAGCGGCCGACGGTGCGCAGCGCAGCGAGCTCGCCGGCACGCCGCAGGGTGCCGCCGAAGCGGATATGGCTGCCTTCGCGGCTCAGCCGCAGTTGCGCGGCGGTCAGCATGTAGTGCCTGTCGAGCCTGGCATCGGTGATCAGGATCCGCAGATCCTCAAGCCACAGATCCATCGACAGCGGGCCGAGCGACAGCGGCTGGCGGGTGGCGCCGCCAGCGACGCCAACGCCATTGATGTGCCAGCCGCCATCGGCATCGCGCGCCAGGTCCAGCTGCAAGCCGCGCACGTGCAGGTTGAGCAGGTGCCGCGAAGGCAGCAGCCAGCCACCGAAGTCGAGCTTGAGTTCGGCTTCCGGGATCTGCAGCACGTTGCCGGTCTCGCCTGCTGCCGCACCGACCGTCACGCCGTGCATGACGAACAGCGGGCCGGAGGTGGTCCAGCGCCCTTCCATCGAGGCGAAGCTGACCGGACGCTGCAACTTCTGGCTGAGTTGCGCGGCGATCCACACCGGATGCCGCGCCAGCAATGGCAACAGCAGCTGGGCCAGCGCGATCAGCACGGCCAGCAGGATCACCGCCACGCCGGCGGTCCAGCCCAGCGCACGGGCACACCGATGCAGCCGCCGCTGCCACAACACGTTCACGCGCGGCGGACCAGGCCGGATTTACAGCAAGACGACATCAAACTGTTCCTGCGAATAATGCTCTTCGGCCTGAAAGCGTATGCTTTTGGAGATGAACTCTTCCAGTTCGGCGACCGCGCTGGATTCCTCCTCCAGGATCCGGTTGACCACCAGCGGATTGGCCATCACCAGCAGCTTCTCGGCGTTGAACTGGCGCACCGCGCGGGTGATCTCGCGGAAAATCTCGTAGGTCACCGTTTCGGCGGATTTCAGCACGCCGCGGCCGTTGCAGGTGGCGCACGGCTCGCACAGCTGGCGGGCCAGGCTTTCGGTGGTGCGCTTGCGGGTCATCTCGACCAGGCCCAGCGCCGACATCGGATACACCGTGGTCTTGGCGTGGTCGCGCGCCAGCCCCTTGTTCAGCATGCGCAGCACCTGGCGCTTGTGCTCCTCATCGTTCATGTCGATGAAGTCGATG
>DAIMGD010000180.1:0-5017 GCA_036724165.1 Rhodanobacter sp. | reverse complement strand
CGACGGCGCCTTGTGGAAGTACAGATAGCCACCGAACAACTCGTCCGCGCCTTCGCCGGACAGCACCATCTTCACGCCCATCGCCTTGATCCGTCGCGCCAGCAGGTACATCGGCGTGGCCGCGCGAATGGTGGTGACGTCGTAGGTCTCGATATGCCGGATCACCTCGGGCAGCGCATCGAGGCCTTCCCAAAAGGTGTATTCGAAACCGTGATGCACGGTGCCCAGCACAGCGGCGGCGATCTGCGCGGCGGCCAGATCCGGCGAACCATCGAGCCCGATCGCGAACGAGTGCAGCCGCGGCCACCATGCCTCGCTGCGATCGTCGTCTTCGACCCGCTCGCGCGCGAACTGCGCCGCGCAGGCGGCCACCAGCGAGGAATCCAGTCCGCCGGAAAGCAGCACGCCATACGGCACGTCCGTCATCAACTGGCGATGCACGGCCTGCTCGAAGGCCTGCCGCAAGGCTGGCGGCGCCACCTCGTGACCGCGCGTGCAGGCGTAGTCGCGCCAGGGCTTATGGTAATAGCGCTGCAGTTCGCCGCTGGCACTGTCGTAGACATGACCCGGCGGGAATGTCGCCAGGTCGGCACACACGCCGACCAGTGCCTTCATCTCCGAGGCCACGCACAGCCGACCCTGCGCATCGTGGCCCCAGTACAGCGGGCAGACGCCGATCGGATCGCGGGCAATCAGGTAACGCTGCGCCGCGCCGTCCCACAAGGCGAACGCGAAGATGCCGTTGAGCATGCCGACCCCGTGTTCGATGAAGCCGCTCGCGCCCTGCTCGCGATACAACGCGTTGATCACCTCGCAGTCCGAACCGGTGGTGAAGTCGTATGCGCTGGCAGCGCGCAGCCCTCTATCCATGTTAGCCGCACGCAGTTCGCGATGGTTGTAGATCTCACCATTCACCGCCAGCGCCAGCTCGCCATCGCGCGACCGCAACGGCTGCGCGCCACTGGCCGGATCGACGATGGCCAGCCGCTCGTGCACCAGGATCACACCGGCGTCGAGGAACACGCCGCTCCAGTCCGGCCCGCGATGGCGTTGCCGCTGCGACAGCTCCAGCGCCAGCCGGCGCAACGCAGCCAGGTCGTCGCCCGGCTGCAGATCGAAGATCCCGAAGATCGAACACATGTGTTGTCTCCTATTTCGCGCCCCAAAAACGAAGAAGGCCCGCACTTCGGCGGGCCTTCTTCGCGTGTTTCGAAAACCTGAAGCTACGCGTCGGCCCGCCAGAAGTTGGCGTTATTGTTCGCGCGATTATTGTTGTTGCCAGCCAGCACAAGGCTCCGCGCGGAAGGCGTGGAGGCAGTCTGTGAGTTGGCAATCATCGGATGCATGGATCGACTAGAACAGATGGGACGTCCATACGCAAGCAGGCCGGCAGATGTTTCTTCAAACCGCTGGCGCGGCGATCCAGCGCTTCGCCTCATCCAGTTCACTGAGTTGGAACAGGCGGACCTCGGCCGGGATCATGAAGCTCAGCGCCGATGTCGTCGTGCGCAGCCATGGCACATCGCTGACCAGTGCCACGCGATCCCAGCCACTCAGATGGCGCATGCCCATCCTGGCGTCGTCCCATAGCGCGCCGGGATCGAAACCGGTGAAATCCGCCGCCGTGACATAGAGCACGCGCAGCTTGCGGTTGAGCGCGAACGCCGCCTCGACATCCGGCACGATCACGCGCTCGTAATCGCCAGCCGTAACCTGGCCGTGGGCACGAAAACCCAATGTGCCGGCCGGCAATCCTTCGATCTGTTCGATCATCGCAGTCTCCTTTCAGGCATGGATTTGTTGCCGCCAGCTTGAATCAGACATCGTGAACACGATGCGAGAGGGGTCAGCCTGGCTCGATATGCCGCAACAGCAGGCGCGGCGTTTCACGGCCCTGCCAGTCATTGATGCCCAGTTCGTAGACGGCACGCAGCCGCGGTGGCGGCGGCTGGCCATGATAGGCGTTGAACATCACCGCATCATGCAGCGCGCCATCACGCGGATCGCGCAGTTGCAGGCGCAGGTGGCGCTCGCCCATCACCTTCCAGCTGGCGCAGTCGAACAGGTTGTCGAACAGCGGCTCGGGAAATGCCTGCCCCCACGGGCCGGCATGGCGCAGCTGACGGGCCAGATCCAGCGAGGCGGCGCCGGCTGGCAGTTCACCGTCGGTGTAGAGCACCGCCTGCAGGCGCTCGGCATCGATCAACTCGCGCGCGACTGCATCGAACGCGAGCGCAAAGCGCGGATAGTCGCCGATTTTCAGGCTCAGCCCCGCCGCCATCGCGTGGCCACCGAAGCGCTCGATCAGACCCGGCTGGCGGGCGTCGATCGTGGCCAGCGCATCGCGGATGTGGAAGCCGGGAATCGAACGGGCGGAACCGCGCAGATCCCCGGGATTGTCCTCACTGGCGGGGGCGAAGGCGATCACCGGGCGATGCAGGCGATCCTTCAGCTTGGACGCCACCAGACCGATCACGCCGGCATGCCATGACGGCTCATACAGCGCCACGCCGATCGCGTCGATGTCGCTCATGCCCGCCACCATCACTTCAGCTTCGGCCACCATCGCGGCCTGCAGCTCGCGGCGTTCCTGGTTGATCGCACTGAGCTGCTCGCCGTAACGACGCGCCTGCGCCACGTCGTCGGCAAGCAGGCATTCGATGCCAACGCCCATGTCCTCCAGCCGGCCCGCCGCATTCAGCCGCGGACCCACGGCGAAGCCGAGGTCGCTGGCACACAGGGTCGCCAGGCTGCGCTTGCCGGCTTCGACCAGCGCCGTGATGCCGGCACAGGCCCGCCCGCTGCGGATGCGTTGCAACCCGGCCTCGACCAGCACGCGATTGTTGAAATCCAGCGGCACCAGATCGGCCACCGTGCCCAGCGCGACCAGATCGAGCAGGGTCGACAGATCCGGTCCGGCACCATCGAACGCGCCCAGCTCGCGCAACCGCGCGCGCAAGGCCAGCAGCAGATAGAACATCACGCCCACGCCGGCCAGCGCCTTGCTCGGGAACGCCTTGTTCAAGCGCGCGTCGTGCGCGCAACGATCACAAAGCGGGCTTCCATGCCCGCACTCTTCAATATTCACCAGATTCGGATTGACCATCGCGTCGCATGCCGGCAACTGCTCACCGGGCAGATGGTGATCGGTGACGATGACGCGGATGCCGCGCGCCTTGGCCGCAGCCACGCCGGCCACGCTGGCCACGCCGTTGTCGACGGTGACGATCAGCTGCGGTGTCGGTTGCAGCGATTCGACCAGTGCCGGGCTCAGCCCGTAGCCATGCACGAAACGATTCGGCACCGCATAACTCACGCGGCGTGCGCCGAGCAGGCGCAAGCCGCGTACGGCCACGGCGGTGCCGGTCGCGCCATCGCAGTCGTAATCGCCGGCAATCAGGATGCTCCAGTCGTTGCGGATTGCCTCGATCAGCAGATCAACCGCCTGCGCCATGCCACCGAGCGTCTGCGGCGACAGCAAGCGGGCCAGCCGATGCTCCACCTCGGTCGGCGTCAGCACGCCGCGCGCGGCGTAGACCTGTTGCAGCACCGGATGCACCGAGGCCGGCCAGCCGCTCGGCGTGCCCGTGCTTTCGCGTCGACGCAGTTGCAGCGTGCTCAACGCGTGGCCCTGCGCCAGATGCGCCAGCGATGCCATGGCTTGCGCTGCCAGCATTCGCCGCTGGCAAAATGCAGGCGAACCGGTTGTCGACTCAGCAGCAACTGCAGGATCGCATCCCAGCGCGACGCAATCTCGCCGGTTGGCAGATCCTGCAGATCGATCAGCCAGCCCGACGTGGCCGCAGCGACGGTGTCGATCGTGCGCGCCTGTTGCACGACGCCGGCGCGGTTGGCCAGCGCACGAAGCAGCAGGTCATCGCTGATCACGCCTTGCAAGTCACTGTGCAACGGACCCGGCAGGCTGCCACCGCCCCACAGCCACAGGCTGTTGACTGGCGCCAGACCATGGGCACGCCGTTCGGCATTCGACGGGTGCTGGTGCAACAGCACCTGGATCTCATTGAGCAGCACGCGCCAGCGGCGTCCTTCCGCGCCCTGCGGCAGGTGTTGCGACAAGTCCTCGCCCAGCGCCTGTTCGGGCGCCGCGAACGGGGGCAGCACGGTGCCTGCCGGCAGCTTCAGGTGCCAGCGATCCGGGGTGGAGAGTTCCAGCTGCATGCCGGCATCATCGAACACCTGCTGCAGCGGTGCAGCCAGCGCGCGCGCCTCATCCATGCTCAGCAACAGCTGACCGCAGGCCAGCAGACGCACACCGTTCATGTCGGGCTGCACCCATGCGGGGTCGGCCGACAACCAGCTGGCGCCTGTGGCATCGCCGGCAAGAAATTCGCGGGTGAGCGCCGCTGCCGGCAGGTTGGCGTCGATGCCCTGGAAATAATCGCCCAACCCGGCCAGATATCCGGCGGCAGCATCCGGCAGGCGCTCGGCACGAGCGAGCAACTGGCGCAGCGGATGATCCGGTTCGAAATGCGTCAGTGCAGGCAGCCACCATTGCAACACCTGCTGCGGCCTCGCGCTCACCGTGACATCCTCAGGCTTCGAGTCGTTCGTACAGTTCCAGCCATTCCGCTTCCAGCGCTTCCTTCTCGCGGCGCAGTTCGGTCTGGCGTTGCCCCAGCCGCATCATTTCCTGGGTGGGACCGTTGTACGTGGCCGGATCAGCCAGCTCGGTTTCCAAGGTGACCAGCTCGGCGTCGATCGTGGCGGCGCGTGTCTCGATCCGTTTCACCCGTTGTCGCGAAGTCTTTTCATTCTCGCGTTGGGCGGCCGCATGGCGGCGGCGCTCTTCGGGCGATTCGTCCGGCACGAGCTTGATCACCGGCTTGACCGCTGCGCCGGCTTTGGCCGCCTTCTTGCTGGCCGCACCGCGTGTACGCAGCCATTTGGCGTAATCATCGAGATCGCCATCGAAACTTTCCACCACGCCATCGGCGACGCGCCAGAAACTGTCGCAGACCATGCCGAGCAGGTGGCGATCGTGCGACACCAGCACCAG
>DAIMGD010000179.1:0-5065 GCA_036724165.1 Rhodanobacter sp. | reverse complement strand
CTGGCCGCGGAAGCTGGGGTAACCGAAAACGCTTTGAAGCAGGTCGAGGGGTGAGAGCCTGCTCATGATCTCCAAGTGCCCCGCGTTGTCATCGAGTGGTCGCCAGGTGGTAGTGCGTGGCGCAGCGCCTGACTGGCCGTCAGGTCAAGCCGCGCGCTGCCGCATGGCGGCCACTCAGCGGCAGCCCTTCGGGCCGGGTCTGTTTGTCCGCATGCCGGCGTCATCGCTCAGTCGTGTATCGACATACACTCCTTCCCTCTTCCTTGACCTGCGCGCAAACAGCTCCCGGCGCGGGCTACGTGGAGATCATGAGCAGGCTCTCGAATGACCGCAAAAACCGAATGGCCCAGTTCGCTGGACGACAACGAACTGGATGAACTGGATCGCTACCTGCGCGCGCATACCGGCGAGAACGACCTGCTGCTGGACGGCGTGCATGGCCTGCTCAGCGCGCTGGCGGTCGGTCCGCTGCTGGTACTGCCGGACGAATGGCTGCCCGAGGTGCTGCACGAGCCGTTCGCCGACGAGGCCGAAGGCAACCGCGTGCTGGCGCTGCTGGCCAAGCTCAACGATTCGATCAGCGCCGAACTTGACGTCGAAGCCTACGAGCCGATCCTCGGTGAAGTCGAGCTGGAGACCGGCCCGATGCTGTCGGCGGCCGGCTGGTGCGAAGGTTTCAGCCGCGGCATCGACCTGCGCGCCAGCCTGTGGGAAAGCCGTCTGTCGGAAGATCCGCAGCTGATGGAATTGCTCGGCCCGGTGATGGCGCTGGCGGTGGACGAAGGCATTCTCAGCGCCGACACCGAGTTCGAGAAACTCAGCGACGACGAATACGACGAGTGCCTGTCGCAGGTGCCGGCGGTGCTCGGCGCGGTCAACCAGTACTGGCAGGCCAAGCCGGCCACCGAAGCCGAAGTGGAGGCCATGGTGCTGCAGTCGCCGGGCAATGATCACGACGACACCACGCCGCCGCGTCAGCGCAGCGGTCACTGGGTGCACTGACCGCTCTCAGGCAACCTGTGCTGCAGCGGCGCAGCGTTGCCGGGACGAAACGATCCGTTCCAGCGCCCGCGCTTGGATAAGCACGGCAACGGGGCCATCTTGGCGGTCAGACATTCGACTGGAGCCATGCCATGAGCGATCGCCACATCATCCGCCGCATCCGCGGCGCCGACACGTCCGACGGTGCCGGCGTGAAGCTGAAGCGGATCATCGGCCAGGCCGGTCTGGACATGCTCGATCCGTTCCTGTTGCTGGACGAATTCCGCTCCGATGACGCAGGCGACTACATCGCCGGTTTCCCCGAGCATCCGCATCGCGGTTTCGAGACGGTCACCTACATGCTGGCCGGCCACATGCAGCACCACGACAACCACGGCAACCGCGGCGACCTCACGCCCGGCAGCGTGCAGTGGATGACCGCCGGTCGCGGCATCCTGCATTCGGAAATGCCGCAGCAGGAAAACGGCCTGATGTGGGGTTTCCAGCTGTGGGTGAACCTGCCGGCGAAGGACAAGATGACCGCGCCGCGCTACCAGGATATCGGGCCCGAGCGGATTCCCGTGGTGCATCCGGCCGATGGCGTCGAGGTCAAGGTGATCGCCGGCGAGTTGGCCGGCGCCATCGGTCCGGTCGAAGGCATCGTTACCGCGCCGGTGTATCTGGACATCAGCCTGCAGCCGGGTGCTGCGCTGACGCTGGATCTGCCGGCCGGGCATCACGGCTTCGCCTATGTATTCGAGGGTGAGTCGGCGCTGGTCGGTGGCGAGTCACTGCAACGCAGCGAGCTGGGCGTGTTGTCCGAAGGCAAGCAGCTGCAGCTGCGCGGTGGCGACAAGCCTTCACGCCTGCTGGTCGTCGCCGGCAAGCCGCTCAAGGAAAGCGTGGCGCGCTATGGACCGTTCGTGATGAACACGCCCGAGCAGATCCACGAAGCAATCGCCGACTTCCGCGCCGGCAAGTTCTAGATAAGCAAAACCGCTTCTTGCCATCGCCTCCTCTCCCATCGGGGAGAGGATTGAGGTGAGGGGCGGGTGCTTGCGCGGAAGTGTCAACGCGTCGGCTCGATGCGCAACGTCGCCGGCAACTCGTGTATCGCGATCTCTCCGTCCCGCCATGCCACCGGCTTGCCGTTGAGCAACACCTTGCCGGTCGGCTTGCCGGCATACGGCCACGGCAGCACCAGGCCGCCAGGCGGTACGCTCAGCCCGGCTGGTATACGCAGTTTAAGTCCGCCGTGCTGTTCGCGCAGCGCGTAGCTGAGTTCGCCATACGGCGTGCGCAACCGTTCGATACCGACACCCTGCCCCTGCAGCCATGCCGCCGGAATCCCGGCGGCCAGCACCAGCGCATGATCGCCGGGGCGTTCATACGCGAACAGGTCGTAGAGCGAACGCAGGAAATCCGAGGCGAGCCACGCATGTGGCATGTCGCCGACGAAGCGTGGCTTGCGCGGATCGCGGCCGACCACCTCGGCCCACTGATTCCACGCCGCCGGGCGGCGGTCGGCCATGAAGAAGTTCAGCAGCTGCGGCACGCGCTCGCGCCAGCCCAGACGCACGAACGCGGCCACGTTGCGCCATTCGTACGGCGTGTAGTCGTCCCACGCCTTCGTGCCGTCGCGGCGCGCCACGAAGCCCTGCCAGTAACGCTCGAAGGTCTGCTGCAGCAGCGCCGGCGGCAACCAGTCCTGCGCGTCGCCGGGCGACAGCGTGATGGTGGTGGAGGTCGGATCGAAGTCGCCCAGCTCGGCGGCGCCGGGGACGAAGTCGATCCCGTGCTGCTGCACGGCGGCGAGGATCGAGGCGCGCAGGTCGGCGCGAAACTGGTCGCGCGATGCGGCGTAGCGCGCAGCCTCATCCTGCTTGCCCATGGCATGCGCCAACTGCACCGCAGCGTCATAGCCGACCAGCGACCAGAAATCGTCCCAGTACGAATGCATCGGCTTGGCCGAATAACCCTCGTGGCTGATCGAGGCCGGCATCAGGCCATACAGCGCACTCCGTTCGCCGGTTTGGTTGGCCGTGGGGCGTTCGCTTGCCCGCAGCTTTTCCATGTAGGCAACGTCGCGCTCGACATACGGCCACAGCTTTTCCAGACCAGCGTGGTCGTGGCTGTAACGCCACCATTCGGCGATCGCGAAGATCAGCTCGCCCTGGCTGTCGTTCTCCGGCACCGGATCGGAACCGCGCGCGTCTACGCAGCACGGCACCTTGCCGCTGCTGAACTGGTGCGGCGCATACCAGTGCACGAACTCGCCAGCGACATCAGGATGGCCGCTGCGCAGCAAGGCCTCGGTCATCATCGCGCCGTCGCGGATCCAGCTGCGCGCGTACGAGCGGGTGCCCGGTTGCAGCGCGGGGCCGTCGCGCGACAGCAGCATCTGCGCCTGCGCGCTGCGTGCGGTATCGGCGAGCGCCTGTTGCGTCGCTGGCAGTTGCAGGCTCACGTGGTTGAGCTTTTCGCGCCACGCAGTGGCGATCAGCTCGCGTTGTTGTTGCAGCCACGTCGCTGCGTCGTGCGGTGGCTGGAATGGTTGGTCGTCACTGGGCACTACCAATCCCACGGTGACACTCGCATGTGCCGGGACGGTCAGTCGATACAGCAGCGCGCCCTGTGCATGGCCGATGGCGTCGTGCAACGAAGTGACGCGCGGTTGTTCACCGCGGGCCAGTCGTTGCGGCAGCGTATCGTCGGTGCTGGCAACGACAGCAGTGGGCGACTGCAGCGGCACGACGCCCAGCTCGTGATTGACCCGCAGCGCCCGGCCATTCCACACAAAGTCGTGGATCGGACTGATGCCACCGGGCGTATTGAGAAACTGCGTGGGTGGATTGACCTGGAACGGGCGAACCAGCAGCGCCAGCGTGAGTGAGCGCGAGTGCGCGCCATCGTTGCGCAGACGATATTGCAACAGCAGGTCGGAGTGCGCCGGCGTGCCGCTGGCGAACACGCTGGTGTCCAGCCCGAGTTCGCCGGATTGCCAGTGCACCGTCGGCATCGGCAGATAGCCATCTTGCAGGCTTTGCGTGGTCTTCACCGTGGCCCAGTCGATCAGCCGATGACCGTCGATCAGCATCGGCTCGATCGACCAGCCGCCCTTGCGCACTTCCACCGCGCCGTCTTCGGAGATCAGTGCGGAATGCTTCGCGCCGCCATCCACGCCGACCAGGGTCCAGTAGCTCTGCTCGCCGGAGAAGCCGCGCGGATAGATGCCGCGCGGCGCCTGTTGTGCCTGTTGCTGAAACAGCGTGTTCGGCGTGACGGCGGCGGCTGTCGGTTCGCCCGCGGGAGCCGGCGGCAACGGCGGCAGCCGCAGATGGCTGACGCACAAGGTGCCCTTGCCGCCGTGCCCGGCGTAGACCGTGAACTCGATCGAGCTGGTCTTCCGCAGCGTGCGATCCCTGGCCGGTCCCCACGCCGATTCGATATCGCGGCGTTGCGCGGTGATGGTCTGCCAGTCGGCGCCGGGCTGATAGTTTTCGCGTCGATACCACCACACGTTGTCGCCGCTGGCGTCGATCAGCTTCAGCTGCAGGTCGTTCGGCGGCATCGCGCCGCGCACGTCGAACGACAAGGCGTAATTGGCCGGAAACGTGATCGGCAGCGTACGACGCAAGGTGGCGCCGCCGGAGACCCCGTTGAAATTGAAGTCCAGGCACAGCGCCTTCCCGTTCCGCCCGTTGGCCGCACGCAGCGATGCGCTGATGTCGTCGGTGCCCGACGCCTGCCACGCGGCGGGATGACTGAAGTCGTCCAGTATCTGCAGCGCCTCCGCCGCTTGCGCGATGACGCCGAAGACCAGCAAGGGCAGGAGGAGGGCGACGCGCCAGCGGCTCATGAGGTCAACCCTTCACGCTGCCCAGCAGCAGCCCTTCGAGGTAGTAGCGCTGCATCGCCAGGAACAGCAGCAGCACCGGCAGCACGGTGACCACCGAACCGGCCATCATCAGTTCGCTGTCCTGCGAGTGCTCGCGCGCCAGCGAGGCCAGTCCGATCGGCAAGGTGTAATGCTCCTGTCCGGTCAGCACGATCAGCGGCCACATGAAGTCGTTCCACGCGGCGA
>DAIMGD010000178.1:0-5074 GCA_036724165.1 Rhodanobacter sp. | reverse complement strand
TCTGACGCATGGTGACTTGTGCCATGGGTGTAACTCCTTGCATGGGCCTTTGAAAGGCCGGGGGGTTGGGACCTCCACGCATCCCCGGCTTCGACCGCGACTTGCCCGATTCTTCTGGTGGGCGAGCCGCAGCACCCCGAAGGCGGTGCCGATACGTGTGTGGCGTTGGTTGGGTGTTGTACCGCGGGGCGGTTACAATCCCGGTTCGCTTTGCGCTGCAACGGCCGTCACGACGGTCGTGTCAGGTCAGCAAAACTCCCAAATTGTAGCCGGTACGCCGGCGAGGCGGCAAGTTGCTGGCGAATTCGATATTGAACAGCCGCACGGGCGCCGCCATTTAGGCGAAATCATGGCCATTACCCTCAAAACTCCCGAAGACCTCGAAGGCATGCGCGTTGCCGGCAAGCTGGCGGCCGAAGTGCTGGCGATGCTGAAGGACCACGTCAAGCCCGGCGTCAGCACCGAGGAGCTGGACCGGCTCGCCTACGAACACATTGTCAACGTGCAGCAGGCGATCCCGGCCAACGTCGGCTACCACGGCTTTCCCAAGACGCTGTGCACCTCGGTCAACCACGTGATCTGCCATGGCATCCCGAACGAGGGCAAGGTGCTCAAGGATGGCGACATCGTCAACCTCGACGTCACCGTGATCAAGGATGGCTGGCACGGCGATACCAGCCGCATGTACATCGCCGGCACGCCGTCGGTGCTGGCCAAGCGGCTGGTCGACACCACCTACGAGGCGATGATGCGCGGCATCCAGGCGGTGCGCCCCGGCGCCACCCTGGGCGATGTCGGCCACGCGATCCAGCAGCATGCCGAGGCCGCCGGCTTCAGCGTGGTCAGGGAGTACTGCGGCCACGGCATCGGCAAGATCTATCACGACGAGCCGCAGGTGCTGCATTACGGCAAGCCCGGCACCGGTGTCGAGCTGAAGAAGGGCATGACCTTCACCATCGAGCCGATGATCAACGCCGGCAAGCCGCAGACCAAGCAACTGCCGGACGGCTGGACCGTGGTGACCAAGGATCATTCGCTGTCGGCGCAATGGGAGCACACCATCGCGGTGACCGACGACGGCTTCGAGATCCTCACGGCGTGGCCGGACGCCTGATGGCGCAGCGGTAAGCGCATGCGGGGGCGTCGTTCCGCGCGAACCATCGGGCGCTTACGGAGCTCCGTCTGAGCATGCTGCCGACTCAAATCAGCCCCGTGGTGTTGCCACCACTGCCGCGCCTGCCCGTGGCGGTGCCGCGCTCCGGTGTTTCGGCCGAGGCACGCCGTGCCTTGCGGCAGCTGCTGGGCGATGTTGACCGGGCATTGGCCACCGCGTTCAGGGATGCTGTCGACGCCAGCACGCTGGCACGGCGTCGCGGCGAGTCGGTCGAGCGGGTCGTGGCGCATGTGTGGATGGCCTGTCTCGGCGAGGTCGGCGCGGCGGCGCTGTTCGCGGTCGGCGGCTTCGGTCGCGGCCTGCTGTTTCCGTATTCGGATGTGGACCTGCTGGCGCTGGTGGAGGCGCCTGACCCGGCCCGACTGCGCGCACTGGAGCAGTTTTTTGCCACGCTGTGGGATGTCGGTCTGAAGGTGGGCCACGCCGTGCGCGATCCCGCGCAATGCCGTGCACTGGCGGCGCAGGAAGCCAGCGTATTTACCAGCCTGCTGGATGCGCGCCGGCTGGCAGGTGATCCGGCGCTCGACGCCCGTCTGCGCGCCATCGTCGATGACCCCGCGCTGTGGCCGCCGCACGCCTACCTGGCCGCAAGGCTGGCCGAACGCAATGCACGGCACGCCCGTTACGACGACACCGCCTATAACCTCGAGCCGAACCTCAAGGACGGCCCGGGTGGCTTGCGCACGCTCGATTCACTGCGCTGGATGGCGCGGCGGCTGGCACATGCGGACGACCTGTCCGGGATGGTGACGGAGGGCTTGCTCGATCCCGCCGAGCAGGTCGCGCTGGAGCAATCCGAAGCCACGCTGCGCCGTTATCGCTATGCGCTGCACCTGGAGGCCGGTCGCCCCGAGGAGCGGCTGTTGTTCGACTATCAGCGCGCGCTCGCTGCGCGGCTGGGATTCGAGGACGAGCACGAGAAGAATCTCGGCGTCGAGCAGTTCATGCAGGGTTATTACCGCGCGGCCAGCCAGGTCGAGCGGCTTGGCGTGCAGGTGGCCGAACGTTTCGAGGAAATGCTCGAGCCACCGGGCGAGGCTGAGCCGGTTGGCCGCGACTTCGTGCGCTATGGCAAACGATTGGCGGCGCGTGATCCGCAGTTGTTCATGCAGCGACCCGCCGCGCTGGTGGAGATCTTCATTGCGCGGCTGGATCAGCCAGGCGTGGTCGGCTTCAGTGCTGACACCATGCGGCGCATCCACCAGGCCACCGCCATGCATGGCGATGTGCTGGCGAACGATCGCGACGTACTGGCGGCGTTCCTGCAGCTGTTGCGCCGTGGTGCGCCGGCAGTGGAAGCGTTGTGGCGGATGAACCGGCACGGCCTGCTGGCGGCGATCCTGCCGGCGTTCGGCAAGGTGTTCGGACGCATGCAATACGACCTGTTCCATGTCTACACGGTCGACGAACACACCTTGCGCGTGCTGCGCAACATGGCGCGGTTTGCCGAACCGGCGGCGCAGCGCGAGTTTCCGCTGGGTTGTGAAATCTGGGCCGGTTTGCCCACGCCGGAAGTGCTGCTGCTGGCAGCCCTGTTCCACGACATCGCGAAAGGCCGCGGCGGCGATCACTCGGTGCTGGGCGAGCAGGAGGCGCGTGCGTTCTGCGCGCGGCTGGGGCTGCCAGCGGGCGATATCGAGCGGGTCGCCTGGCTGGTGCGCTGGCACCTGCTGATGAGCACCACCGCGCAGCGCCAGGACATCACCGACCCGGAAGTGGTGCACCGGTTCGCGGAACTGGTCGGCGAGCGCGAGCGGCTCGGTCAGCTGTACCTGCTGACGATTGCCGACATCATCGGCACCAGTCCGCGGCTGTGGAACGGCTGGAAGGATCGGCTGCTGTCCGATCTGTGCATCGCCACCCGCTACGCTCTGCGCAGCGACGTGGAGCTCCCGCGCGACATTGGCGTGCGCGTGCACGAATGTTCCGAATATGCGCTGGCGCTGCTGATGAATGAGGGTCACGCCGAGAGTGACGTGGTGCGGATCTGGGCGGATTTCCCGCAGCTCAGCTTCCTGCGCCACCGGCCCGAACAGATCGCCTGGCAGACCGCTGCGATCCTGCGCGCGCAGGGCGAGGT
Organism: Rhodanobacter sp.; assembly: GCA_036724165.1. Lineage (GTDB taxonomy): Bacteria > Pseudomonadota > Gammaproteobacteria > Xanthomonadales > Rhodanobacteraceae > Rhodanobacter. The sequence continues at coordinate 1,820 of DAIMGD010000178.1, read as the reverse complement.
GCCGCTGGTGGCGGTACACCCGCTGTCGGTGCGCGGCAGCACCGAGCTGTTTGTCTATGCGCCTGATCGCGATGGCCTGTTCGCCATCGTCACCGCGGTGCTGGATCGCCTGCGTTTTTCAGTGATGGAGTCGCGCATCCTGAGCTCGCCGACCGGCATGGCGCTGGATACGTTCCTGCTGCTTGATGCAGACAACCAGCAACCGGCCAGCGCAGCCCGCGCGGAAGAACTGCAGCAACGGCTGCAACGTGCGTTGACGCAATCCAGCGGCGTGCAGCCGAGCAAGCGTGGCATGTCGCGCCATCAGAAACATTTCCAGATGACGCCGCAGATCAGCTTCCACGCTGCCGGCGACCGTACCCAGCTGGCCCTGGTCGGCACCGATCGCCCGGGCCTGCTGGCGGCGGTGGCGCAGGTCATGCTGCACACCGAAGTTCGCGTGCACGATGCGCGCATCGCGACGTTCGGCGAGCGGGTGGAGGATTTCTTCCAGCTGACCGACCGTCACGATGCGCCACTCGGCGCCGCGCAGCAGGAACGCTTGCTGCAGGCGTTGCTGGAGCGGATCGGTCCGTCCAGGGACTGAGTGTGTCGCGGGTGCCGGTGTGATCCGGCCGGCTCGCGTTATCATCGCTGTCGCTGCGCACGGCAGCCATTGCCGGTATCCCATGACCTATCTGCTGATCAAGTCGTTGCACCTGCTGTTCGCCATCGCCTGGATGGCCACGGTGTTCTATCTGCCGCGAATCCTGGTGAATCTGGCCGAGACGGCGAATGAGCCGGCGGTACAGGCGCGGCTGCAGTTGATGGGACGGCGGCTGTACAAGTTCGGCCACCACATGTTCGGCCTCGCGTTCCTGTTCGGACTGACGCTGTGGCAGGGCTGGCGGGTGTTTCCGGCGACCTTGCAGAACATGACCGGCTCGATGCACTGGATCGACGCCAAGCTGACCCTGGTTGCCCTGCTGCTGATCTATTTCATCTGGTGCGGACGTCTGCTCAAGCGCACTGCGACAGGTGGCACGTTGCCGTCGTCGCGGGCGCTGCGCTGGATCAATGAGTTGCCGGTATTGCTGCTGCTCGGCGTGATCTTTCTGGTCCTGGTCAAACCCTTCTGAGCATCGCCGCTGGGGCGAGGATTGACAGTCGATTTGGGCTAAACTAGCGGTTCAACACGATCCACAAACGACGGTGGCCCGCGTCCTGCGCCGGCCGAGTGTGCGACATGGCAACTACCCACGCCCATAGCTGACCGGTACCGCGCCTTCGTTTTCGAAAAGGGCGTTCGCCCTTTTTTGCTTTTCAGAGAATGGTTCCCATGATTGAAATCACGCTACCCGACGGCAGCAAGCGGCCGTTCGATCATCCCGTTACCGTGCAGGACGTGGCCGCCTCGATTGGCGCCGGTCTGGCCAAGGCGACGCTGGCCGGCAAGGTCGACTGCCAGCTGGTCGATGCCAGCTTCCTGATCGAGCACGACGCCAGCCTGCAGATCGTCACCGACAAGAGTCCCGAAGCACTGGAAATCCTGCGCCATTCCACCGCGCACCTGATGGGGCAGGCGGTGCAGCGTCTATTTCCGGGCGCGCAGGTCACCATCGGCCCGGTGATCGACAACGGCTTCTTCTACGACTTCGCCTATGAGCGCCCGTTCACGCCCGACGATCTGCCGAAGATCGAGGCGGAGATGGAGAAGATCGTCGCCGAGCAATTGCCGGTGACGCGCAGCGTGAAGTCGCGCGACGAGGCGGTGGCGTTCTTCCGCGGCATGGGCGAGAACTACAAGGCCGAGATCATCGAGTCGATTCCGTCCGACGAGC
>DAIMGD010000177.1:0-5092 GCA_036724165.1 Rhodanobacter sp. | reverse complement strand
GCGTGATGCCGCTGGGCGTGGAAGGCGAGCAGGAAGGCGAATGGGTGCTGGTCGATCTGGGCGATGTGATCGTCCACGTGATGCTGCCGCGCATCCGCGAGTTCTACGGCCTGGAGCGGCTGTGGACGGTGGGCGATCACGGGCACGAAGTGGATGCGGCGCAAGTGGGCTGACTTTTGTGTGGGGTGAGCTGCCAGATTGGCCCCTCACCTCAATCCTCTCCCCGGTGGGGAGAGGAGGCAAACGCGGCGTTGCGCGCGTGTTACTTCATAAGAGCGGCACATGCGCGCACGCCTGATCGCCGTCGGCGAACGCATGCCCGGCTGGGTGGCCGAAGGCTTTGCCGAATACCGCAAGCGCCTCTCGCATGAGCTGCCGCTGGAGTTGATCGAACTGAAACCCGGCATGCGCGGCAAGGGCCGCGACGATGCGAAGGCGATGCAGGACGAGGGCGTCGCGATACTCGCCGCGTTGCCGCACGATAGCCACGTGATCGCGCTCGATGGCCGTGGCAAATCCTGGTCCAGCGAGGAATTGGCCGAACAACTGGCGAAGTGGCGCATGGCCGGGCGCGATCTGGCTTTCCTGATCGGCGGCCCCGATGGCCATGCGCCCGAGGTGCTGGCGCGCGCGGAGCAGCGCTGGTCGCTCGGTCCGTTGACCCTGCCACACATGCTGGTGCGGCTGGTGCTGGCCGAGCAGCTGTATCGTGCCACCACGATCATGGCCGGACATCCCTACCATCGCGCCTGATCGTCAGTCCTGCCCACGGAGCTCATCGCCATGTCCTTCCAGATCCGGCAAGCCACCATCCTCGACCTCGACACGCTGGCACCGCTGTTCGACGGTTATCGCCAGTTCTACGGCCAGCCGGCCGATCTGGCGCGCGCGCATGATTTCCTGGCCGAGCGTGTCCATCAGCACGAATCGCTGATCCTGCTGGCGCGGAACGAACTCGGCGACGGACTGGGCTTCACCCAGTTGTATCCGCTGTTTTCCTCGGTGCGCACGGTGCGCTCCTGGCTGCTCAACGATCTCTTCGTGATCACCACGGTGCGGCGACAGGGCGTGGCGGCAGCACTGCTGAAGGCTGCTGCCGAACATGCGCGCGCGCTGGGTGCGGCCAGCCTGTCGCTGTCGACGGCGCTGGACAATGCGCCGGCGCAGGCATTGTACGAATCGCTCGGCTGGCAGCGCGACCGGCAGTTCTGCGAATACGGGCTGACCCTGTGAGCGCAGCTATGCTGGCGGCTTGTCGCTGATCCGGATACCCCGATGCTTTATCTCGCCTCGCAATCACCGCGTCGTCGTCAGCTGCTGGAACAGCTGGGGGTGGAGTTTGAGGTGCTCGATGTCGACGTGGTCGAACAACGTGCGACGGATGAATCGCCGCAGGACTATGTGAACCGGGTGGCGTGCGACAAGGCGCGTGCGGGACTGGCCTGCCTCGGCAACATCGCCGGCGCCATGGTGCTGGGTGCGGATACCGAAGTGGTGCTTGACGATGACGTCTTCGGCAAGCCATTTGACGCGCAGGATGCCACGACCATGCTGCGCCGGCTGTCCGGACGGACCCACGCGGTGATTACGTCGGTGTGGGTGGTCAGCGCGCGCGATGAGCGCTGCGCGACCAGCGTCTCGCAGGTGCGTTTTGACGCGCTGGACGAGCCGGCGATCCGCGCTTACGTGGCCAGCGGCGAACCGTTCGGCAAGGCCGGCGCGTATGCGATCCAGGGTCGCGGCGCGGCCTTGATCGAACACCTGCAGGGCAGCTATTCCGGCGTCATGGGCCTGCCGTTGTTTGAAACCGCGCGCCTGTTGCGCAGTTTCGACGCGACCGCGGCGTGAAGCTCAGCTGGGCAGATGGACCGCCACAAACCACGCCGCCACCGCCAGCAAATTGTTGACGCCGTGCGCCAGCACCGCCGGCCAGATCGAGCCGGCGCGCAATCGAAGCCAGCTCAACGCCAGCGCGAGCAATGCCAGATCGGGTAGCGCATACCATTGCCAATGCAGCCCCGGCAGATGGACCAGGGCGAATAGCAGCGAGCTGATGCCCACCGCCCAGCCGACCCGGCATCGCTGCAGCAGCGCCGACAGCAACACGCCGCGGAACAGCAGTTCCTCCACCACCGGACCCAGGGCTGTCACGACCAGCACCAGCAGGATGCGCAGCTCCGGTGAAGTGTCGCTGCCCAGCTGCTGGATATCCTGGCCCAGCCGCTGGCCATGCGACAGCACCTGGGTCAACAGTCCACCCAGCAGCGGCGCGGCCAGTCCGACCAGGATCGCCAGGGCAAAGAACAGCGGACGTCCTGGCAACGTGAAGCCAAAGCCCGGCGGCAGCGCCAGCGACCACAGCCCGGGCCATCGACGCCGCGCCAGCAGCAGGGTCACGGCGGCCGCCATGCCGAGCGTGAGCATCACGATCACGGCCTGCGTATCGGGCTGCGCCAGCATGGCCCGGACCTGAAATCCGACTTGCACTGCGCCCTGCGACGCATGCATGAAACCCGTCGCGAGGCCCATGACCAGCGCGATCAACATGCCGCTGCCTGCCTGCAGTGCGAAATACAGCACGAGCAAGCCCAGCGCGGCCCAAAGACCTGGGGTGCGTGCGACAGGTTGCCGCTCGATCAGCGTGGGCTGGATCGAGGGTGGCAAGGGAAGAAAGTCGGTGTACATGGGATCCATGGTTGAGCGGTTGGATGGATGGCAGACCTCCCATCCAGTTGCCCAAGCTAACGACGGCATGGCAGGGTGCGCAATCCGCCATTCGACATGCTTGCTGGCGAGGGCGAGCCTCGCAAAAGTCCGATGGACTGCAGTCGTGCGCCAGGCGGTGCCGCTCAGCTGATCAGCATGGCGCGGGTGATGCCGATGCAGGCCATGAGCAGCAGGGCGGCCCAGGCGAGCATGCCGAGCGCGAACCCGGGGGCACGCTTGCCCGCGTCGCTGAGATAGCTCAGCGCATACCACACCCGGCCGAACAGCCAGACCAGTCCGGCGATACCCGCCCAGCCGGTGAAGCCATAGTTCGCCGCCAGCCACAGGGTGGGCAGGAACATCACCGTGTTTTCCAGCGTGTTCATCTGCACCCGGTAGGCGCGCTCGAACGCCGGATGGCCGCTGACCGCCGGTGCCTTGATGTCGTACTTCCCGCGGGCGCGGCCTGCGGCCCACAAGGTGCCGAGCAGCAGCAGCACGGTAAGCAGGGTAACCAGGGCAGGCAGATGGGTCATGGTGGATCCTCAGGAAAGATCACCTACTGTAACTGCAGCGCGTGCTTGGCGTGATCCCGGCCCAGGCGCTATCGTCGCCGTGCGGCATCGGGTGCGATGCATCAGTCAGCGAGGGGCATATGGATTGGCAGAAAGGCGAAAGCAGCAACAACGTCGAGGTCGATAGTGGCGGCGGTGGTGGTCAGCGTTTTGGCGGCGGCCGCGGCATGGGCCTGGGCGGCATCCTGGTGCTGGCGGTCCTGGGCTGGATTTTTTTCAAGAATCCGCTGGCGCTGCTGAATCAGGGCGGCGATCAGTCCGCTGCGCCGACGCAGAGCAGCGTGCCCGCACAGGTCGATCCGCAGCAGAAGGAATTCGTCAGCAAGATTCTCGGCTCGACCGAGAAGACCTGGGGCGACATCTTCGCGGCCAGTGGCCAGACTTACATCGACCCCAAGCTCGACCTGTTCAGTGGTGGCGTGAACACCGCCTGCGGCGCCGCCTCGACCGCGGCGGGTCCGTTCTATTGTCCCGGCGACCAGAAGGTTTATCTGGACGTGGCGTTCTTCCAGGAGTTGCAGGATCGCTTCCACGCTTCCGGTGATTTCGCCCGCGCCTATGTGATTGCGCACGAAGTGGGCCATCACGTGCAGAAGCTGATCGGCGTGTTCGACAAAGTGGATGCGGAACGTCGTCAGGGTGCCTCGATGGACGGTGCCGATGGCCTGTCGGTGCGGCAGGAGCTGCAGGCGGACTGCTTCGCCGGCGTATGGGCCAACCGCAGCCAGCAGCGACTGCAATGGCTGCAGGCAGGTGATGTGGAATCCGCACTCAACGCGGCCAGCCAGATCGGCGACGATACCTTGCAGAAGGAGACGCGCGGTACGGTGGTGCCCGATTCGTTCACCCACGGTACTTCGGCGCAACGGGTGAAATGGTTCAAGGCCGGCTTCGCCAGCGGTGACATGAACCAGTGCGACACCTTTGCCGGCGAGCCGTAGGACGGCTTGGCGGTTGTCGCTGCAGGGCCGCCGCATGGCGGGCCTGCACGCTTTAAACTGTGCAGGCTGCGTGCCTCGGGGTGCGCCATGGTCAGCTTGATGGAACATCCCTGCCTGCGTTGCGGCGCCTGCTGCGCCATCTTCCGCGTGGCGTTTCACTGGTCGGAGGCGGAAGTTTCCGTGGGTGGCTGCGTGCCGCCGGAGCTGACCGAGAAGCTCGACCCGCACCGGCTGGCGATGCGCGCCAGCGATGGCCCGCGACCGCGCTGCGTGGCGTTGCAGGGCACGGTAGGGGTGGCCACGCAGTGCGGCATCTACGCGCAACGGCCATCGGTATGTCGCGAAGTGCAGCCGTCGTGGGAGTCCGGCACGATCAGCCTGCAATGCGACAAGGCACGCCTCGCGCATGGCTTGCCGCTGCTGACGCCGCAGGACTGGGATCCAATCGATGCCGGCACGTCACCTTTGCCGCAAAGCGCATGAATACGGAAGCGAGCTCGTTCGCGATCGCGCGGACCTGCTCGAAGCAGACTTGATCGAAGCGGACTCAATCGAAACGATAGATGTCCATCGCCAGCAGACCCATGTCGACGCCCGCGTCGATCCGTTGCGCATGCGCGCCTGCGCCCGCCGCGCCCAGCGCCACGAACAGCGGCAGCAGGTGTTCATCGGTGGGATGCGCGCGTTCGGCGAATGGCGCCTGGCGCCGGTAATCGAGTAGCGCGTCGAGGTCGCCGGCGGCGAGCTTCTGCTCGATCCAGTCGATGAAAGGCTTCACGTACGGCGCTTGCCGCTCGTCGCTGTAACCGGCGCCGAGGTCATGCAGGTTGTGGGTGATGCTGCCGGAGCCGATCACCAGCACGCCTTCGT
>DAIMGD010000176.1:0-5124 GCA_036724165.1 Rhodanobacter sp. | reverse complement strand
ACACCGTGTCCGAACCGGCGACCGAGAAATGGCGCCGGCACGCCGATCTGATCGACCAGGTTCTGCCGGGCCTGCAGGCGACGATCGATCGGGTGGAGCGATTCGCGGCGCGCTGAGCCGTGAATCTACGTCGGCAGGTTTTCCGCGGGTCGAGGCCGACGTGTGCCGGAGATCCGACCCCGTGGCATGGCACGCCGATGGCGCGCCAGGTGAAGTTGCCTTCACCTGGCTTTTTCATGCGGATTCCTACGCTGCCCGGACTTTCGGCGTGAACCTCTGCGCCGCTGCCCATTCCCACGTCCCGCAGGAGCAAGCCATGGCCAAGACCAAGCCGTTCGTCAGCGATATCGAGAACATCCGCAAGCGTGCGCGCAAGGATATCGAGAAGGGCGCGATGACCGCGGGCTACAGCGCCGACCGCGAAACCGTGATCAAGCTGCTCAACCATGCGCTGGCCACCGAGCTGGTCTGCGTGCTGCGCTACAAGTATCACTACTACATGGCGTCGGGGATCAACTCGCAGGCGATCAAGGCCGAGTTCCTGGAGCATGCGAATGAGGAGCAGGGTCATGCCGACCAGATCGCCGAGCGCATCACCCAGCTCGACGGCAAGCCGAACCTGTCGCCGGACGGGCTGCTCAGCCGCAGCCATTCCGACTATGTGGAAGGCGAAGATCTGGTCGACATGATCAAGGAGGATCTGGTCGCCGAACGCATCGCGATCGACAGCTACCGCGAAATGATCGATTACATCGGCGCGGACGACATCACCACCCGGCGCATGCTCGAAGCCATCCTGGCGGTGGAGGAAGAGCACGCCGAGGACATGAACACGCTGCTGGAACAGCTGGGCAAGAAAGGCGAACCGGCCAAGCCGGCGCCAGGCAAAAAAGCGGCCGGTGCGAAGCGGGGCTGATCGACACCGGTTGATCGATACGCGAGGGCGCGTTTGCAACAGGCGCCCTTGCGGGCGAATGCCGCGACCATCGATCTGCGCGAACGGTGCAAGCGCGGCTGGGTCACGGTAGTTGTCCGCAGGATTCCGATGGCCCATGAACGGGCGCGGCGTTTCATCGAAACGCCGGCCCGGGGTCAAGCCGCAATCAGTGCTGGTCGTGCTGGTAACGCTGCACGCCGGCCAGGATCTCGGCCTTCGCCTCGTCGGCGCCGACCCAGCCCTCGATCTTCACCCACTTGCCCTTCTCCAGATCCTTGTAATGCTCGAAGAAGTGGCCGATGCGCTCCAGCCAGTGCGGCGAGACACCCTTCAGGTCGGTGATGTGCGCATAGCCCGGGAAGATCTTCGGCGCGGGCAACACGATCAGCTTCTCGTCACTGCCGGCCTCGTCGGACATCTTCAGCATGCCGACCGGGACGCAGCGGATCACCGAGCCGGGAATCAGCGACAGCGGCAGGATCACCAGCGCGTCCAGCGGATCGCCGTCACCACCCAGCGTGCCTGGCACGTAGCCGTAGTTGCACGGGTAGCGCATCGGCGTGGACAGGATGCGGTCGACGAAGATCGCGCCGCTTTCCTTCTCCACTTCGTACTTGACCGGCTCGGCGTCCTTGGGGATTTCGATGACGACGTTGATTTCGTGCGGCACGTCGCGGCCGGCGGAGACGAGATGCAGACCCATGGAATGTCCTTGCTGGGGAGGGGAAAGGTGGCTCGCAAGGATACGCCAAACGCTGCTGCGGCGCAGCAACGAGGCGGCGGATCAGGGTTGCGACTCACGCCTGCCGCTGGTTCCGATAAGGCCGCTCGCGCAGCCACTTGGTGGCAATCCACTTCTCGCCGCGGATCACCGGCAGGCCGGCATGCAGTGAGGTCTGGTCGCCACTTTCATAGGCGAAATAGACGGCCGAACCACGGCGCGCGGTGATCGTCAGGCCGATCTCGGGAAAGGCGGTGCCGCCGCCTTGCAGCGGGGTGTTCAGATACATCACCACGCTGGCAATGCGCTGTCCGCCAATCCGGGTCGTCGTGTCGAAACCCGGCAGCTCGGGGTCGAACCAGTCGCAGTGCGGTTCGTATTCCTGGCCGGGCAGGTAGTGCAGGATCTGCAGGCCTTCGCCGTGGTTCACCGGGAGGCCCAGCAATCCGGCCAGGCGCTGCTCGATCCTGCCGACCAGCGGGTTTTCGTCGATCGCGAAGAACATGCCTTCGCTGGTGCGCCGGTGATCCACCTGATGCTTGCCGTCACTGTCGACAGTGAGTGCGCGCGCCAGGCGTGGCCGCGCCAGTGCGATCAGCTCGTTGCATTCGTGTTCCAGCAGGATCCCATCCAGTAGCCGCAGCACCGGCGCCTCGGCGCTCAGCGCGATGCGTATGGTGTGGCCGTCGACGGTGACTTCGGGTGCTTCGGGAGGCTTCGTGCGCAAGCCCTGCAGCGCGCTGGCAGGTGCAGGGGCGGGGACGGCCGCATTCAGCGCGGCCAGCGGCAGTTTCAGCACCTCGGCGACGATGCTGCGGCTTTGTCGCGGGTCGTAACCGTGCTCCTTCATCAGCCGCAGCACATCCGGCACGCCGTGGCCGGCACCGGTGGTGGCAAGAATCCATTCGCGCAATTCGGGACGTATCGGGGTGCGGCTGGTCATGGCGATGCGTGGTGGTCAATGACGTCGAAAGCTTACTTCACACGCCATCGCCGGCGGAGCATGGGTTGCACATGGCGCACATCGCAGCGCACGCCCAGACGCCGCGAGCCGGCAACAAGCCGGCTCGCGGGTGCCGCATGAAGGCAAGGGGCCGCCTTATTTCAGTTGATCCCACAGGAAGTCGTAGGCCAGTGCATGCATCAGTGCGGCCTGCTTGTTGTCGGCGCCGGCGCCGTGGCCACCTTCGAGGTTCTCGTAGAACCACACGTTCGGAAGGCCCATCGCCTGCATCTTCGCGGCCATCTTGCGCGCCTGCGCCGGGCCGACGCGGTCATCGCTGGTGGTGGTGTAGAACAGCACCGGCGGGTAATGCCCGTCCTTGTGCACGTTCTGGTACGGCGAGAACGTCTTGATGAAGTTCCAGTCCGCGCTGTCCGGGTTGCCGTATTCGGCCATCCATGAGGCGCCGGCTGACAGATGCGTGTAGCGCTTCATGTCGAGCAGCGGCACTTCGCAGGCGATCGCGCCGAACAGCTGCGGGTACAGCGTCAGCATGTTGCCCATCAGCAGGCCGCCGTTGCTGCCACCTTCCGCGCCGAGATGTTTCGCAGAAGTCACGCCGCGCTTGACCAGATCCTCGGCCACCGCGGCGAAGTCTTCGTACGCGCGCGGACGATTTGCCTTCAGCGCGGCCTGGTGCCATTGCGGGCCGTACTCGCCGCCACCGCGGATATTGGCCACCACGTAGACGCCGCCGCGCGCCAGCCAGGCGCGGCCGATGCTGCCGCTGTAATGCGGCTGCAGCGAGACCTCGAAGCCACCGTAGCCGTACAGCAGGGTGCGGTTGGATCCATCCAGCTTGATGCCTTTCGGAGCGATCTCGAAGTAGGGCACGCGGGTGCCGTCTTTGGAGCTGACGAAGTGCTGGCTGACCACGAAGGCCGCGGCGTCGAAGAACGCGGGCTCGTGCTTGATCGTCTCGGCCGGCACGCTGCCCAGCACGCCGCGCTCCAGCGACGAAGGGGCGAGGAAGCCGGTGACGCCGAGCCAGTATTCGTCACTGTGGTCGGGATCGGTGTCGACCACGCTGATCGTGCTCATCGCCGGCGCGCCCGGCATCGCTTCGCGCTTCCAGTCGCCCGCGGTTGCTGTCTTGCCGGGCGGCGTCAGTACTTCCAGCCGGCTCTTGACGTCGTCCAGCACATCGAGGATTAGGTGATGCCGGGTCCAGTCGTACGACGCCAGCGAGGTGTGCGCATCCGGCTTGAACAGCACGCTGAAGTGCGGCTTGCCCGCCATGAAGTCGTCGAACTTCGCCGCCAGCAAAGCGCCAGGCGGATACGTGGTGTCGCCGACCGTCCATGCCGAGCGGGTCAACACCAGCAGCCATTCCCGATGGGCATCGGCGCTGGCGTCGGTGGGTACGTCGACACGGGTGAGCTTGTCGCCGATGCGCTGGTACAGCTCGCTGTGGAAGAAATCCTTGGCCACCGAAACGAAATCGCGCTCGTAGCCCGGGGTGCGGTCATGCGTGGCGCCCACCGCCAGGTCGGTGGTCTTTCCGGCATAAACCGTCGCGGCCGCAGACAAGGGGGTGCCGCGTTTCCATTCCTTGACGATGCGCGGATAGCTCGATGCGGTCATCGAGCCGGGGCCGAAATCGGTACCGACGTAGATCGTGTTGTCATCGATCCAGCTGGCCTCGGTCTTCGCCACCGGCAGATCGAAACCGTCCTTGACGAAGGACTTGCCGGGGATGTCGAACTCGCGCACGGCCACCGCGTCGCCGCCATCCGGCGACAGCGAGATCAGGCAGCGCTCGTATTTCGGCTTCAGGCACTGCGCGCCCTTGAACACCCAGCGCTTGTTCTCGGCCTTGTTCAGCGCGTCGAGGTCCAGCAGCACGTCCCACTGCGGCGCCGCCTTGCGGTATTCGGCCAGCGTGGTGCGCCGCCAGATGCCGCGCGGGTGCGCCTTGTCACGCCAGTAGTTGTACAGATGGTCGCCCATGCGATTGACGTCGGGAATGCGCGCGTCCGAGTCGAGCACCTTGAGGATGCTGTCGCGGGTCTTGACGAATTCGACGTTGTCGACGAACTGCTTCGTCGTCACCGCGTTCTGCTGCTTGACCCAGTCCATCGAGCGGGTACCGCGGATGTCCTCCAGCCACAGATAGGGATCATCGGTCGCCGGGGCATCCGCGGCTGTGGCGGCGGGTTTGTTGTCGCGGGCGTTGACGTTGTCCATGCCCGTCAGTGTGATGCCGAGTGCCAGCATCAGCCAGACCGATTTCATCGTGTGCCCCCTTGTATGCGAATGAACGGATGGAGTGGCGGGCGTGACCCGCAGACGACCGAGCGTACCCGCACGATCGTGCGGCCGCCCGTGACTAAAGTCAGGGTGGCCGGATCGGCATCGCCATAAACAGAAGTCCCGCCAGGGCGGGACTTCTGCTGTCACGGAACGCGTGGCTTACAGCAGCGGAATCAGCAGCAACGCCACGATGTTGATGATCTTGATCAG
>DAIMGD010000175.1:0-5221 GCA_036724165.1 Rhodanobacter sp. | reverse complement strand
CTGCAGGCACGTCTGCAGCGCGCGGCGCGCGCCTGGCTCGATCCGATGCTCAACCTCGGCCTGATCACGCCCGAGCGCGCGCACGACGTGCTGACCCACGAGGTCGGCCTGTCCGAAGCACTGGCCACGCAGGAGATCAATCGCTACACCTACGACGCACCCGGCCAGGCCACGGCGTACTTCTACGGTTACATGCGGCTGCAGCAGCTGCGGCTGGCAACCGAGCTGGCGCTGGGGCCGAAATTCAACCGCATGGCCTTCAACGACTTCGTGATCGGCCAGGGCCTGCTGCCGCCAGAGCAGCTGGCCGATGCGGTGCGCAGCCAGTTCATTCCGGCGCAATTGAAACAGTGATCGTACCGGCGGCGATCGGAGTGCCCGTCGCCGCCGGCAATTCCCGCAGCAGCGTTATCGCTGGCGCCGGGGTCGCATGACCGACGCCTGATTGCCGCCGCATGCACTCTTCACCAGCCAGTGCGCAAGTTGCGCGGTATCGCGGCAGAGCGACGCCGGCAGCAGGATGTAATGCCGGCTCGGCGCCGCGCCGGGCCTGGCGATCAGTCGCGCGGCGCCAGCAAGCTGCAACAGTGCCGGCTGATCGGCCGGCGCCAGTTTCAGCGCAAGCCCGCCAAGCGTCAGCCAGGCGCAGGGCTTTTCATCCAGATACGCCATCAGGCCACCGAACATCGGCTTGAAACGCAGGTCATGCAGCTTGCCCAGATGCGCGGCGGCGTCCTCGAGATCGCGACGCAGGCTGGCGAGCACGACCGGCGTGCTCACGCCACTGCATCCGGAATCACGTACAGCAGCACGGCCAGGAAATGCAGCACGCTGCCGGCCAGCACGAACACGTGCCACAGCGCGTGGTGATAAGGCAGCCGACGCCACAGATAGAACGGCACGCCCAGCGTGTAGGCCACGCCACCGGCGATCAGCAACGTCATGCCGCCGGTTTGCAGATGCGCGCTCAACGGCTTGAACGCGATCATCCCGATCCAGCCCATGCCCACATACAGCAGCACGGCGAAGCGGCGATAGCGGCCGAGCAGGCCAAGCTCCAGCGCGCTGCCGATCAAGGCCAGCGTCCACACCGCGGCGAACAGGCTCCAGCCCCAGGTCCCCGGCAACGCGATCAGCGTGAACGGCGTATAGGTGCCGGCGATCAGCAGGAAGATCGCGATGTGGTCGAGCGTGCGCAATGCCGGTTTCGCCGCGGCGACGGAGATCGAGTGGTACAGCGTGGAGGCGGTATACAGCAGCACCAGCGTCGCGCCATACACCGCGCTGGCCGCCACCACGCGGGCATGGCCATGGCGGGCGGCAAACGCCACCAGCGTCGCCAGTCCGCCGATGCTCAGCACGATGCCGATCCCGTGGACGATGCTGCTGGCGAGTTCATCGCCGAACGCATAGCGCGGCGGAACCGCGATCTGGCTTGCGGGCATGGAAAAATCCTCGACAGGAAGGACGACCGGAGCCGCTCCCGGCAACCTTACCCTGCCCGCTCGCGCTTGCCCATACGCACGGGAAGGAATGCACGCGGCGGCCAGCATTCGAGGGCGAACGCAGCCGAAGGCATGCCCGCGTCCAGCCCTCGACCTGGCTGCGGATCTGAGCGGTTTCCCTGCGTTTGTCACGTGACAAACGCTTTCACACCGATTGCACGCGACGCCGATGTCGTGCAAGGCAAGCTGCGCTCGCGGATGCACCCCTCCCCCTGTCATCCGCTTTCCACCCCGCCTTCCGGCGGGTTTTTTTTGGACGGTACAGGTCGCCCTCGCGGCTTCACGGACCGGCACTGGAGCATCCCGCGGCGCTGTTTGTATGGACGTCCATCCGTCCACTTGCGCAGCGACGGGCAACCGGCATACGCTGCAGTCGCGGTCGCACGATCCCCCTGCCTGACAGGCAGCGTGACTGCCGCAACATCCCAAACTGCCGTCAGGAGGTCGCTCATGTCGTCCGCAAGCCTGGCTATTCCCCGTGCTCATCGCGCGCACCCCGACAGTACCCGCATCGCTGCCATCAGTACCGCGATGGCGTTCAACCTCGCCGTCATCCTGATCGCCTCGCGGCCGATCACGCCGTTGCAGCTCGCCGTGGTTCGTCAGCTCGCACCTGTGCAGTTGATCCGCTTGATCGATCCTCCGAAAGTGATGCCGGTGCTGGAGCCGATCAAGCTGGAGCCGTTGAAACACCCGGCCACGCCGCTGGCCCATGTGCGACCGCTGCCAAGCAGCCCGGTCAAACCCGTGGTGATCGTGCCAGACACGCAAGGAAACGTCGCGGTGGAACCCGTCAACGTGGCCACGGCCCGCCCCGGCATCCAGACCGTCACCCCGGTGAAAACCGAACCGGTCGAAACGAGCCTGGCCTACCGTTCGGCACCGCTGCAGTTTCCACTGCAGGCGCTGCGTCAACGCCTGCACGGCACGGTGTTGCTGCGCGTGCTGGTGGATGAAACCGGCAAACCCCGGGACGTGGCGGTGGAACACAGCAGCGGCTATGCCCTGCTCGACCGCAGCGCCCGTGAGCAGGTGCTGGCGACATGGCGTTTCCAGCCTGCGATGGTGAACGGGCAACACGTGCGGGCCTGGGCGCGGGTACCGGTGAGCTTCGACCTGCGCGAGCAGTAAAGCGGAAAAGGCCTGCCGGCGACAGCTGCCGGCAGGGCCTCTCTCTTCAGCAACGGCCTGCGCGAAACGCGGCGTGCCTGCATCCACGCGCGCGCGTCGCCAGAACCTTCAGCATGAAAGAAGTTCATGATCGGCACGCAGCCAGCCAGGGCACCGAACGCGTCATCCGCATGGGGCAAAGTCAATGGCAAAAAGCGCTCGCCGCCTTACGTGGTTTTAACGACGCGCATGCTCCACTGAAGACGGTTCATCTGTCGAGTTTCATGCATGGGCAAATACATGCGCACTCTTAAAACACTGCGTGAAATCGCGCTTGAACACGGTGCCGCCGAGCATCCCGACCTGGCCTCGATGGCACGTGAACTGGGTCGCGTGGTGCATCAGGATTCGCACGTGCTGAGCTCACGGCTGGTGCCGTTGCGGGCGCGACAGCGCGGCTTCGAGCGCTGGCTGCTGGCCGAGCGCAGCAAGCCGGCAATCAGCGTACTGGTCATGGCGTGGCCACCCAACCACCTCACTCCGGTGCACGATCATGCGGGCCTGTGGGGGCTGGAACTCACCCTGCTGGGTGCGCTGGAAGTGCAGTCGTACGCGCGCGATCCGCTCTCGGGCGATCTGCGCATGCAGGGGCGCGACTGGCTGGGTCCGGGCGACGGCACCTGGTTCGAAGGCGCCGAGCACCATGCGCACCGCTGCCGCAATCTGTCGCAGCACGATACGGCACTTACCCTGCACGTCTATGGTGGCGATCTGGCCCAGTACTTTGCCTACGAGCAGGCCAGCCCGACCGGCCCCTGGATAGCGCAGCCGCGGCGCACCGCCATCGCCGGCGATCTGTCCGGCTGACCTGCACCAGCTCACCTCCACGCCCACCTACGATCCCAGGGAATTCCATGTTTCGACGAGTCGCCATCATCGGTGGCGGCGCCGCGGCAGCCACGTTGCTAGGCGAATTGCTGGAGCGCCAGCCACCGCAGTCGCTGCACCTGGACTGGTATACCGGAGGCGGCACCGCCGTGCGTGGCGTGGCCTACGACACCGTTTCACCACGTCACCTGCTGAACGTGCGGGCAGCCTCGATGAGCATGTTCGCCGGCAAGCCGCGTGGCTTCCTGGATTTCGTCCAGCGCGACGATCCGGCCATCGCCGGCACCGACTTCCTGCCACGCCGCCGCTACGGCGACTACCTCGAGGCCGAGGTGGCTCGCGCGCTGCAGCTGGGCAGGGCGCACGGCCACGATGTGCATGCGATTCCGTTTGCGGTCGACGCGCTGGTACCCGAGCGCGACGGGGTCACGGTGATCCACGGCGAGGAGAACCATCGGGTCGACGCCGCGGTGCTGGCACTCGGCGCGTTGCCGCCGCGGCCGCTCGGTGGCGTCAGTGCTGCCGCCATCGACAGTGGCCGCTATATCGTGGATCCGTGGCCGCTGCTGGCCAGCGCCGCTGACATCCCGCCGCCGCGCAAGGTGGTGGTGATCGGACTGGGGCTGACCGCGGTCGACGTGCTGCTTGAGCTGTCGGTGCAATGGCCGCAGACCGAATTCACCGCGATCTCCCGCCACGGCCTACTGCCCGAGGCGCATCTGCGTGCCGCCGCCGCACCCGCTGGCGACAGCGCCGAACTGATCGAATCGCTGCGCGACGCACCCGATGCCGGCCGCTGGATGCATCTGCTGCGCGAAGCGACGGCCCAAGAAAACGACTGGCGCACGATTATCGACAGCCTGCGGCCGCATATCTCCGGCCTCTGGAGCGAGCTCTCGGTGGAGCAGCGCGCGCGTTTCCTGCGCCATGCGCGCTGGGCCTGGGAACGCGTCAGGCACCGCATGCCGCCGCAGATATGCGAAGCGATTGCCACGCTCGAGCAGACCGGCCGGCTGCATCGTCGGCGCGGGCGCATGCAGTCGGTCGAGCTGGTCGGTGATGCGCTGCAGCTGAGCCTGGCTCACGCCGGGAATGCGCCGACGCTGGCTGCCGAGCTGGTGATCCAGACCACCGGCTTGGACACCGACGTGCGCCGTACCGACCACCGGCTGATCAGCCAGTTGCTCACCAACGCGCATATCGTGCCGGATCCGCACGGGCTCGGCGTGATGGCCGGCGCGGACGGACGGCTGCTGCACGATGGCGAACACTGGCCGCACCTATTCGCCATCGGCAGCCTGCTGCGCGGCACGCTGTGGGAATCCACCGCGATGCCGGAAATCCGCCAGCAGGCGCGCAACCTGGCCGACCAGTTGCTGAGCGGCTAGCCGGCGCCTGCCATGACAGCCAGCATGCTCACCGCAAGCATCTTGTTATTGCACCTGCTGGGCATTTTCGCGGCGATGCATGCGCTGCTGCATACGCGCACCCCGCAGGGCGCGATCGGCTGGGTACTCGGCCTGCTGCTGCTGCCCTACGTGACCTTGCTGCCTTATCTCTACCTCGGCTCCAGCCGCTTCCGCGGCTACCTCAGCGGGCATCAGACCCATTCGACGTCAGCGCCGCCAGCCGGCGTCGGCGAGCGCGCCATCGACCCGGGCTGTGCGCGCTTCGACGCCATCAGCGCGTTGCAGGGCCGGCCGTTCCGCAGCGGTCAC
>DAIMGD010000174.1:4284-5235 GCA_036724165.1 Rhodanobacter sp. | reverse complement strand
TTTCGTTGAAGGCTTTTTCGCCGGCGAGGATTTCCATCCAGTGGATCTTGCGCTGGCCGCCGTAGGCCTTGGCCACGGCCGCATCGAGCACGCGCACGGAGGCCTTCCAGATGTCCGGGCCGATACCGTCGCCTTCGATGAACGGCACGATCGGGTTGTTCGGCACATGCAGCTTGCCGTCGGTGATGGTGATCTTGCTGCCGTCGGTGTGCGGCGTGAGCTTGCTGTCAGACATGGAAATCTCCGGCTGGTAATCGCTGAACCTGCTAAATCATCGAGACGGAGATGGCACCGTCCCGCATAAACACAAGCCGCCCATTTTCGCCCGAACCGGGCGCATTGACCATGACCAAGACATACAGCGGCGTACTGTGCATGGCTTCGCCGGTCCGCATGCCGATGGCCACGCGCGTGCGCGATGGCTGCCGGAGGCTTTGCTGATCCTGCCTCTCGACGAGTCGCAGGCGGAGCAGCTGGAAGGCTGGCGCTGCGGTGTTCCGGCGGCAGGACGGCAGCCCTCGCGCCAGACACTGCTGGATGGACACGGCTGATCCGCGTGGCACGATCGCGTCACATGCAGCTTCACGACGCAGAGGCCGTCCAGCTCGCTGAGCGGTGATGGGGCGGCGGCGACAGCCGTTGACCGCACGCTACCCGCGATGCACCGGACGGCCGCTGTCGCCTGGCGCGATCATCCGGCGTATCCATGGCGATAGCATCGAAACCACGGTCCGCCAAAAGCAACAGGCACCCGACATGGTCGGGTGCCTGTTGCTTGGTCAGCCGGATTTGTTTCGTCGAACGACGCGTGGCGGAACTATGCTGTCGCCCGAGCAAATCTCGTCCGGCAGGTGACTCTTACTTTTCGCCCGAACCTGAAGAACCACTGCTCGGCGGCGACATCGCCGTGCTGCCGGGTGCCGGCGCCATGGCCGTGCCGCTGCTGGCCGG
>DAIMGD010000174.1:0-4274 GCA_036724165.1 Rhodanobacter sp. | reverse complement strand
GCGCCGTCGATGCCATCGCCGGCGTGGGAGCCGTCATGGCAGCCGCCGGCGTCGTGTCGGGCGTCGTCGTCGAGGTCGAGTCGTCATGCTTGCCGCAGGCACTGAGCGCGAGTGCGGCGGTCAGCGAAACAGCAAAGATCAAAGGACGTGTCATCTTCATGTGGCATCTCCTGTTTCAGGGTTTGAGGGTTTGAGGGTAATCTTCGGCATCTGGCCGGACGCGACCCGCTCCGGATGGGTTAACTGACTCACGCTTGACGTCGAACACCAGCTTGCAGTCCTCGACGCTGTCTTCGAACTTCAGGGCGAGCTCTGAGGGGTTTCGTCGCCCGAACTTGTGCCTCATGGTCTGATCGACTGACAACGTGTCGGCTTCGGATGGCAGCTTGCCCGTGCAATGAAGCATACCGGCTTGCCGATTTCATTGCTCATCGTGGGTCTGGTTGCTTTTTCCAGTGTGCAGAAATAGTCCGACCTTGGTTAACTGATCGTGAGTGGCGGGGGAAATCCCGCTATACAAGATCGAATCCCGTCGATAACCGTGACCTCGCCGCGATCGCTTCCGGCGCGCGCCTTCGTGCCGGGAAATCCGCGCCTGCGGCCATTCAACCGGATCCGCAAACCGCAGTTGTCCGGTGCATCCCTGCCCGCCGCTGCATCAACCTTCGGCCCCCAGCAGCGGGCGCGACCGGGCGCGCTCCCGGCGCCGCGCACTCCAGCTTTTTTTCCGCGCCGCCAGGCACGAGAAGATCACATACAGCGCCGGCGTGCTGAGCAGGGTCAGGCTCTGCGAGATCAGCAGGCCGCCGATCATCGCAATGCCGAGCGGACGGCGCAGTTCGGAACCTTCGCCCAGCCCGATCGCGATCGGCAGCGCGGCGAGGATCGCCACCATGGTGGTCATCATGATCGGCCGGAAGCGCACGATGCACGCTTCGCGCACCGCCTCCAGCGGCGACTTGCCATGCTCGCGCTCGGCCACCAGGGCGAAGTCGATCATCATGATCGCGTTCTTCTTGACGATGCCGATCAGCAACACCAGCGCAATCTGCGCGATCACCGACAGCTCGGTGCCGGTGATCCAGAGCGCCAGCAAGGCACCGACACCGGCGGCAGGCAGCGTGGACAGGATCGTCACTGGATGGATCAGGCTCTCGTAGAGCATGCCCAGCACGATGTAGACGGTGAGCACGGCGCCCAGCACCAGCCACAGCATGCCGCTCTGCGACTGCTGGAAGCGGCGGAAATCGCCGCCCACGTTGAGCTTCATGTCACCCGGCATGCGCATGTTGCCGGCGGTGGCCTGGATCACCTGCAGCGCCTCGCCCTGGCTTACGCCCGGCGCGAGGTTGAAGCTGAGGTTCATCGTGGTCTGCTGGTTCTCATGGGTGATCTGGGTCGGCGCCAGGCCGGCCTGCTGGTGCGCGAACGCGGTCAGCGGGATCATCTTGCCGCTGCTGGAGCGCACGTAGGTGCTGTCGAGCGAGGCCGGCGACGCGGTCTGGTTCGGCAGCGCGTTGATCACCACCTTGTACTGGTTGAGGTCGGAGTAGATCGTCGACACCTGGCGCTGGCCGAACGCGTCGTACAGCGCGCCGTCGATGGTGCCCATCGAGAGTCCCAGTCGCGAGGCCTTGTCGCGGTCGACCACGATGTCCTGTTCGAGGCCGGCCTCGTTCACGTCGCTGCCGACATCGATCAGCTTGGGATTCTTCTTCAGCTCGTTGACCAGCTTCGGCAACCACAACTGCAGCTCGGCCAGATCATCGCCCTGAAGCGACACCTGGTATTGCGCGCCCTGGCTGCTGCCGCCGCCACCGAAGCTGGGCAGATCCTGGATCGGCCGCAGCCGCACGTTGAGGTCCGGGTATTTCGCCGCCTTCGCACTCATCCGCGCCAACGCCGCGAAAGTGTCGTCCTGGCGGCCTTGCGCGTGGGTCTTCAGCTGGATGTCGAACATCCCGCTGGCGCCCTGCCGGCTGCTGCCCAGCCGCGAACCCACGGCGGCCACATCCTTGTCCTTCAACAGCATGTCGATCAGGCGCTGCTGGCGGGTGACCGAATCCTGGAACGACACGGTGGAACCGGACGTCGCGCGGCCGCGGATCAGCCCGGTGTCCTGCTGCGGGAACAGGCTGGTCTTGACCTGGGTGAACAGGAACACGGTGACGCCGATCAGGATCAGCGGCGTCAGCGCCAGCAGCAGCGCATGCCGCAGCGAGAAATTCAGCGCGCTGGTATAGGCGCCGAGCATGCGCGCATGAAACGCATCCAGCGCAAGCCCGAAGCGCGACGGCCGCTCCGGTTCGCGATGCCCGCTGAGGAAGTGGCCGCACAGCGATGGCGTCAGGGTCAGCGAGATCAGCGCGGAAACGCCGATCGCCGCCACCAGCGTCATCGTGAATTCCTTGAAGAACATGCCGGTGATGCCGCCCATGAACAGCAGCGGGATGAACACGGCAATCAGCGAGGCGGTGATCGACACGATGGTGAAGCCGATCTCGCGCGCACCGGCCAGCGCCGCCTGCATCCGGGTCATGCCCTGGTCGATGTGCCGCACGATGTTCTCGATCACCACGATCGCGTCGTCGACGACGAAGCCGATCGCGATCACCAGCGCCAGCAGGGTGAGGTTGTTGAGGGTGTAGCCGAGGATGTACATCACCGTGGCCGCGCCGGCCAGTGATAGCGGCACCGCCACGGCGGCGATCAGCGTGGGCGCCAGCCGGCGCAGGAACAGCGCCATGACCAGGATCACCATCGCCAGGCTGATCAGCAGCGTGACCTGCACCTCGTGCAGCGACGCACGGATGGTCGGCGTGCCGTCGAAGTACGGCGTCAGCGTGGTGCCTGGCTGCAGATAGCCGCGCAGTTCGGGGATCGCCGCCTTGACCCGATCCACGGTGCCGATGACGTTGGCGTCGGACTGCTTGTAGACATACATCAGGATCGCCGGCTTGCCCTGGAACCAGGCCGCCTGATACGCATCCTGCTGGCCGTCGTAGACCGCGGCCACGTCCGACAGCCGCACCGCCACGCCTTTCTGGTTGGCGATGACCAGCTTGGCGAAATCGTCGGCGCTGTGCAGGGCATCGTTGGCGGTCACCGACATGGTGGTCTGGCCGTCCGACAGGAAGCCCTGCGGCGAGGTCACATTGGCCGCGGTCAGCGCGTTGCGCAGATCGTCCGGCGACAGGCCCATCGCGTTGAGCGCGCGCAGGTTCACATCGACGCGCACCGCCGGCGTCGACGCGCCGGCGATGTCCACCGAGGCGACTCCCTTGAGCTGGCGCAAGCGCTGCGCCAGCAGCGAATCGGCGACGTCATACAGATCACGCGTGGACTGCGTGGCGGAGGTCAGCGCAAACGCGATGATCGGATCGTCGTTCGGATTGGCCTTCTGGTAGCTCGGCGGACTGTTGAGGCCGGACGGCAGATCCGCCTGTGCCGCGTTGATCGCCGCCTGCACGTCGCGCGCGGCGGCATCCAGGTTGCGGCCGGTGTTGAACATCATGAACACCTGGGTGGCGCCCAGCGAGCTGGACGAGCGCATGGAGTCGATGCCCTGCACCTGGCCCAGGTGGCGCTCCAGCGGTGCGGCGACGGTGGATGCCATGGTGCCGGCGCTGGCACCGGCCTGGCTGGCCTGCACGAAGATCACCGGAATCTGCATGTCCGGCAACGCGGCCACGCCGAGCAGCAGGTAGCAGATCACGCCGATCACCAGCAACCCGAGCGCCAGCAGCGACGTGCCGATCGGGCGACGGATGAACGGGCTGGAGATATTCATGCCGTGAAGTGACGCGCAACGCGCGCGTGCAATATGTGAAAGCTCATGCAGGGATCAACGTCCGCGTCCCGAAACGGTTGAACCGGGCAGATCGACCACGGCCGGCATCACCGCGGACACGCTACGCCGAAAGGGGCGCACGGCTGGCGCCGCGCCCCTTTCGGCGCACATCGTTTCGACCCAGCCGGATGCTCAACGGACAGCCCGGCTCACGTCGCGCTCCGCACCTGGGCATGAGCCAGCGCGCGTCGTTCGCGGCGCAGCTGGATCCAGTCGGAGAAGCGTTCCATGTGCAGGTAGATCACCGGCGTGGTGTACAGCGTCACCAGCTGCGACAGCAGCAGGCCGCCGACGATCGATACGCCCAGCGGCCGGCGCAGTTCCGAACCGATGCCGGTGCCCAGCGCCAGCGGCAGCGCACCGAGCATCGCCGCGGCGGTGGTCATCATGATCGGGCGGAAGCGCAGCAGGCAGGCGCGGCGGA
>DAIMGD010000173.1:0-5238 GCA_036724165.1 Rhodanobacter sp. | reverse complement strand
ACCATGCGCTCCTCGTCGGTCAGCAGCGAGCGGACATCGTACAGATCGAGCGGATCGAGGCGGGCAGCCATGCGGGGTTCCGGGGTAGTCGGGCAAGACTGTCCATTGTAGCCGGGACCGGGATGACGGTCACCGGCGGGGAGGCCGACGCGAAACGCTGGCTTCCCCCGCTGCCTGCAGTGGGGGGAAGCGGTCTAGAAAGTGGATGTCGGTTCCATCTGCGCAATGCGGGACCGACAAAACCAGCCATACACCCTTCAGGAAACCACTGCAAAGGAGATTTCGATGCGCCTTACCTTGCCAGGCCTGCTCGTCCTGCCACTCTTCATGGCATCCGCCATTGCCAGTTCACGCGCCACACCACCCTTGCCTGCGGCGCCCCCCCGGCGGCGAATACGTGGAAGTCGGTGAATACCTCACCCGCGATGCGGATATTGAAACCTGGTACACCGCGATCAGCCGGCTACGGCAGAATTTCGACGACATCTGCGGCGATACGTTCTGCGAGGGCGATTACAGCAATATCCAGTCGCTAAGTTTTCGCTGTTCGGTGGAGAAACACAGCGGGGTCGTCGGGCGCTGCGTCTGGATATTCGCCGCCAGCAATGAGGAGATCAGTGCAACGGACGGTCGTGTGCTCGTCGATGAACGTCACTGGCGCTGTCGCATTCCGCTTGCCCGGCTCACGCGGATCGACGATCTGCTGGCGGCACTGTCCGGACCGCAACCGCTGCGCGCGATGCTTCCCGGCACCGACAAGTCGGTCTACGACGGACTGAGCGACTGCCTGTAGCGCTGACCGACGGGCCAGCACGAGGCTGGCCCGTCTTGCTGCGGTCACGGCTTCCTCTAAGTGCACGGCGGCCGCTGTTGATTGCCCACGTCTCTTGCTCATTTCGGGGGTCGGCATCGGAGCCAGGGTGGCTTGCCCTGCCGATGGCGATATACCTCGCCGAAAAGGTATGTGACCATGAAGCGCTCAGCTAGATGCTGCTTGGTGCGACGAAAGTTTGCCGCGCCGAAACCACTGCCGACATCCCCCCGTGTACAGAAAATCGTGAACCCGAAAGTCGCCAACCCCGCTGTCCGAGGTGTCCTGCTCGGCTTCATGGCATTCGCCGCTTATGCGCTCAGCGATGCCTTCGTGAAGTCACTGAAGGGCTCGCTGCCAGCCTACGAAGCGGTGTTCTTCGGCGCCGCGCTGGGGCTGACCGCGCTGCCCTTCATCAAGGGTCGCGGCGACCGCTGGCGCGAGGTGCTGCTGGCACGGCGCCCCGGCCTGTATCTGGTGCGTGCCGTCGCCGGAGCGATCGGCAGCACCGCGGCGGTGATCGCCTTCACCGCGTTACCGATGGCCGAAGCATTCGCGCTGATCTTTCTGCTGCCGATCTTCGTGACCATCCTGTCGGTGGCGTTGTTGAAAGAGCATGTCGGCTGGCGCCGCTGGTCGGCGGTGGTAGCCGGTTTCATCGGCGTGCTGGTGGTGCTGCGACCCGGCTTTCGCGCGCTGGGCATCGGCCATCTTGCCGCGATCACCTGCGGCCTTGCCGGCGCGATCTCGATGATCGCCCTGCGCGTGGCCGGCCCGCATGAAAAACGCATCACCCTGTATGGCGCCGGCGTGATCGGCCCGATGCTGCTTGCCGGCGCGTTGATGCTGCCGGCATTCCACTGGCCTCATCCGGGGCAATGGCTGCTGCTGCTCGGTTATGGCCTGCTGGCCGCGCTGGCGGCCGTGCTGCTGATGCTGGCCACTCAGAAAGCCCCGGCCAATCACGTCGCCCCCACCCAGTACAGCCAGATGCTGTGGGCGGTGCTGCTGGGCTATATAGTGTTCCACGACCAGCTGGATTGGCCGATGGCGTTCGGCATCGCGATCATCCTCGGCGCCGGGCTTTTCACGTTCGTGCGCGAAGAGCAGGTCACGCGCTGGTGGAAGCGCGCGCGGGTCGTCCAGTAATCCGGTCGGCCGCCAGTCATCGCCGTCGCGCGCAAGCACGTCGCGGGATTTGCGAGTTCCGCGCGAAGCTCGATCGGAGCAGGCTGAGGACCGTTCCATGCATGAGCGAACCGCTGCGCAGAGGGGAGTGACAAATCGTATTCACGAGCATTTTAAGCGCTAAAATCGAACGCGGAGCCCACCACGCAGGGATGCATTCCTCGCAGTTGGAGGTACCACACCATGACCCGTCTGGTTCTCATCGCCCTGCTCGCGACCCTGGCGCTCGATGCGCAAGCGGCACCCGACACCTGCCGCATCAGCGGCACTGCCTACGACTACACCGGACATCCGCTGCCCACAGCAGTCATCCGCCTGATCGACCGGCAAACGCAACAGACCGCCTACCGCGAGAGTGATGCAAATGCCGCGTTCGCCTTCGCCGATCTACCCGTGGATACCAGTGGACAACGTTACCGGCTCGATGTACTGAGTGAAGCTACCGTAGTCACCGGCACCCACATCCCCACGCGCTCGGTGCTGGGTATCGCTCCCGCCTTCGCTTGCGGCGCGGGTCAGAGCGTACGCGCCGACGTAAGGGTGGAAGTGCGCTGACGCAATCAGCCGACATTCAAGCCGGATCCTTTCGTCGCGCGTCAGCGGTTACTCACCCCATGCGGCACATGCCCCGTCGCGACATGCTTGCGCGCCGACTCCACGTTCGCCGGCGAATCGTCGAAGAAGATGTCGGCGCCGAACGCATCGAGGAACGGTCCCTTGTCGCGGCCGCCGAGGAACAGCGCCTCGTCGATGCGTACGCCCCACTTCCGCAGGGTGAGGATCACGCGCTTGTGCGCGGGCGCGGAACGCGCGGTGACCAGCGCGGTGCGGATCGGTGAGTTCTCGGCCGGGAACGCGGCCTGCAGGCGATGCAAGGCAGTGAGAAAACCGCGGAACGGGCCGACCGACAATGGCTCGGCGGCGTGTTCGGTTTCGCTGCGATGGAAGGCTTCGAGTCCTTCCTCGCGCGACACGCGTTCACCCTCGTCACCGAAGATCACCGCGTCGCCATCGAACGCGATGCGTAGCTGTTCGCTCGCGCGTGGTGGCGCGATGCTGGGCAGGATCGTCGCTGCCGCCACGCCGGCGGCGAGTGCGCGGCCGACGTCCTCGGCGTTGGCCGAAAGAAACAGGTCGGCCTTGAACGGCGCGATGTAGTCGGAGGTCGGCGCGCCGCTGGTGAACGCGGCGCGGCTGATCTGCAGGCCGTAGTGCTGGATCGCGTTGAAGATGCGCAAGCCGGTATCGCCGGAGTTGCGCGACAACAGGATCACCTCGACCGGTGGCACGTCGCCGGCCAACTTGTTCAGGCCGAGCAGTTTCTGTACCAGCGGGAACGCCACGCCGGGCTTGAGGATCTCGTTCTCATGGTCGATCTGGAAGCTGCGATAGGCATCGAGGCCGTCGCGCTCGAACAGCGCGTGGCTGTCGCCAAGGTCGAACAGCGCGCGCGAGGAAATCGCCACGACCAGTCGCTGGTCGCTGACCGCAGCAGGATCATGGGCGTCGGTTGATGGAGACAGCTTGTTCACGGGTAACGTCACATGCGGATCGATGATGAGTCGTTGCCGATCAATCTAGCACGCAGCCGGTTTCATTCCGCGGCAAACTGCTCGTCGAGAATGCGCTGTTCGAGGTTGTGTTCCGGATCGAACAACAAGCGCACGCCCTGCCCGCCGGACTGCCGGATCGATACCGTGTGCACGTCGCGGACTTCGTGGAAATCGGCGGTGGCGCTGACCGGCCGCTTGCCCGGATCGAGCACGCGCAGGATCACTTCGGTGCGATGCGGCAGGATCGCGCCACGCCAGCGGCGTGGACGGAACGGGCTGATCGGGGTGAGCGCCAGCACGTTCGCATCCAGCGGCAGGATTGGCCCATGCGCGGACAGGTTGTAGGCGGTGGAACCGGCCGGGGTGGCGACCATGATGCCGTCGCAGATCAGATTTGCCAGCTTCACGATGTCGTTGAGCTGCACTTCCAGATGCGCGGCCTGGTTGCTCTGGCGCAGCAGCGAGACTTCATTGAAGGCCAGCGCGGTGTGTTCATCACCGGCAGCATCGATGACCTGCATCTGCAGCGGGAACAGTGCCGCCGTATGCGCGCGTTCGATCCGCTCCGGCAGCTCGTCGAGCCGGTGCTTGTTCATCAGGAAACCGACCCGGCCCAGCTTCATCCCGTACACCGGCACTTCCAGCGCGCGATGCGCATGCAGGGTGCGCAGCATGAAGCCATCGCCACCCAGCGCGACGATCAGCTCGGCCTGTTCCGGCGGCACGTCGCCATAGCGATCCACCAGCTTGCGCCGCGCCTGCTGGGCGATGCTGGTATCGCTGG
This sequence comes from Rhodanobacter sp., assembly GCA_036724165.1. GTDB lineage: Bacteria > Pseudomonadota > Gammaproteobacteria > Xanthomonadales > Rhodanobacteraceae > Rhodanobacter. The sequence continues at coordinate 902 of DAIMGD010000173.1, read as the reverse complement.
CGACGAAGGCAAAGCGCATGCGTGGAAACCCGACGATGAGGTCAGCCGAGATTACACAGCATGAAGGCGCAAGACCATGTCTGATCCTGCGCCTTCATCGTCACTGTCCCGACCTGGCTGGCTCAGCTCACCGGCACCTGCGCCAGCTGGGCCAGTCGACGCACCGCGACCGAGGCGATCGGGTAGTCCGCGTTCTGGGTGAGGATCTCGGCCAGCATGCTGCGGGTGTACTGCAGGGTGGCGTCGTCACGCTGCAGCCAGGCCTGCACCGGCGAGACGTCCGTACGCGTATTCGGCAAGGCCAGCACCTGCAGCGCGAGCGCGCGATGCTGGTGGTTGAGTTCGTCCAGCAACGACCCGCGCGCCTGCGCATGCCAGTGGCCTTCCACCGGCAATGCCTCGATCTGGCCACGCAGCCATTCCAGATCCAGCGCCTCGCCCAGCTCGTAGAACACGCTGGCGACCTTCGCCATCGGCTGGCCGCTTTGCTGCACCACTTCGACCATGTCCAGCGCGGCGCGCAGATCGGGCATGCGCGCCAGGCGCACGCCCAGCTCGGCCGGCAGGCCGAGGCCTTCCCACTTTTCCTGGGTGCAGGCGAAGTCGCCCTTGCCGGTCGCGGTCAACGCGTCAGGAAGCGCCTTGCGCAGCGTCGTGACGCCGGCATGGTAGCGCTCGACGTTGGCCGCGATGTCCAGCGTGCCACCCGGACGATTGAGCAGCCAGCGGGTCATGTGCCGCAACAGCGACCAGATCTGCTTGATCGCGTCGATCTGGGTGTCCTCGGCGACCTTGCTGTCGAACGCCTCGATCTCCGCCCACAGCTCGCGTGCATCGATGATCTCGCGCGCCGCGGTGTACGCCTTGGCGATCGCCGCCGGGCGCTGGCCGGTGTCTTCCTG
>DAIMGD010000172.1:0-5289 GCA_036724165.1 Rhodanobacter sp. | reverse complement strand
CTACGACCTACGCATTACGAATGCGCCGCTCTACCAACTGAGCTATTCCGGCAAACAGCCGCAGATTTTACGGTGCGGCAGGATATGGCGCAAGCGACGCTTGCGCGGCGGCGCCCCGTAGAGCGTCCTGGCATCCGGGCGCAGGTACGAAGAAAACAGCATGAATGCGCATGATGGCCTGTTCGAACCAGACACATTCGGATCAGAAGCCTGCCGATGTATTGCTGCCCACCAGGCGCAGTTCCTTGGGCAGTGCGAACGTGATGTTCTCCGGCTCGCCGTCCAGCTCGCGCACCGCGCCGGCGCCCCACGACTGCAGACGGGCAATCACGTCACGCACCAGCTTATCCGGCGCCGAAGCGCCAGCCGTGAGGCCGATGTGCTCGACGCCATCGAGCCAGCTGCGATCGATGTGCTCGGCGCCATCGATCAGGAACGAGCGCACGCCCTGCTTCTCGGCCAGCTCGCGCAGGCGGTTGGAGTTGGAGCTGTTGACCGAGCCGACCACCAGCATCAGGTCGACCGCATCGGCCAGGCGACGCACGGCATCCTGACGGTTCTGCGTGGCGTAGCAGATGTCGTCCTTGCGCGGGCCTTCGACGTCGGGGAATTTTTTACGCAACGCTTCGATGATCGCCTTGGTGTCATCCACCGACAGGGTCGTCTGGGTGACATAGGACAACTGATGGGGAAACTTCGGGGTCAGCCGGTCGACGCATTCCAGCGACTCGACCAACAGGATCTCGCCGGGATTGGCCGGATTCCACTGACCCATGGTGCCTTCGACTTCCGGATGACCCGCATGGCCAATCAGCACCACGCTGCGGCCGATGCGACCGAGGCGAGCCACCTCCATGTGCACCTTGGTGACCAAGGGACAAGTGGCATCGAATACCTTGAGATGACGCTGTTCGGCCTCCTCGCGTACCGCCTGCGATACGCCGTGCGCGCTGAAGATCACCGTGGCGCCGTCGGGCACTTCATGCAGTTCCTCGACGAACACCGCACCGTCGGCACGCAGCTTGTCGACCACATAGCGGTTATGCACCACCTCGTGCCGCACGTAGATCGGTGCACCCCACGATTCCAGCGCGCGCTCGACGATGGCGATCGCGCGGTCGACGCCGGCGCAGAAACCGCGGGGGTTGGCGAGCAGGATGTCCATTGATGTCTCAGGAGTGAGTGATGAGTCGTGAGAAACGAGTAAAGGCCACCACTCGTTTCTCATTCCTGACTTTTCTCGTTGCTCAATTATCGCACGCTGCCCGCAGGCTTGCCGGCAAACAGGCCAAACGCGATCAGCATCACGGCGCCGACCGTGATGCCGCAATCAGCAAGATTGAATACCGGGTAGCTCCACTGGCGGAAATACACCTGGATGAAATCGGTAACCTGCGCCGCATGCAGGCGGTCGATCAGGTTGCCGATGGCGCCACCAATGATCAAGGCCAAGGGCAGGCTGGTGCGCCAGTCGCGTCGCGGCGTACGCGCCAGCCATGCCACCAGCATCGCGCTGATCACCAGCGCCAGCATCACGAAGAACCAGCGCTGCCAGCCGGCGCCGTCCGCCAGAAAACTGAATGCGGCGCCCGTATTGAACGCCAGGGTCCAGTTGAGAAAACCCGGGATCGCCACATGTGGCATGCCCATCGGCTGCAACGCCTGCACTGCCCACCACTTGCTCAGTTGATCGAGTCCGATGACGGCGGCAGACAGCCACAGCCAGATGAGTGCGTTGGGTTTGATGGTCATCATGCGTGGGGACTCGGTGATAGGTGCAGTTCGGAAATCTGGTGTCCCTTTCCCCGCCAACAGGCGGAGGCCGGCAGGGACAAGGCCTTCTTGTGGAATCTGGAACTGCCCCGCTCCGGCGCTGGGGATCTCGCAGGAGCGGAAACAGTTGGCGGCTGGCCAGGCGAAGAGGCGCGATTCAGAACCAGCGGCGATCCTCGCCCGGGCCTTCGATATTGCTGATGCAGCGGCCGCACAGCTCGGGATGCCCGGCGTGACTGCCGACGTCGTCGCGGCGATGCCAGCAGCGCACACATTTGACAGTGCTGCTGACGCCGGCAGACACCCACACCTCGGCACCGTCCAGCTCCACTTTCACGGCGTCGTGCGGACGCGGTGCCAGCGGCGCCAGCTCAAGCTCGGAAGTGATGAAGAAGAAGCGCAGTTCATCGGCAGCCTGGGCATGCCGCGCCTGGGTTTCCGGGTCAGCATGAAGCACCAGCTTCGCTTCCAGCGCCGCCCCGATCTGCTCAGCCTTGCGCATACCTTCGAGCACGCGCGAAGCGGTGTCGCGGATCGCCAGCAGCTCGGCCCAGTAGCGCCGCTGCTCCGGCGAAGCTTGCGCGGCGGCCAGGCCGTCGTACCAGGTTTCGAACAGCACGCTGTCGCCGCGTTCGCCCGGCAGCTGTTGCCAGATCTCCTCGGCAGTGAAGCTCAGCACCGGCGCCAGCCAGCGCACCAGCGCCTCGGCGATGCGATACATCGCGCTCTGCGCGCTGCGCCGGCCACGGCTGTCGGTCGGCATGGTGTACAGCCGATCCTTGGTGATATCCAGATACAGCGCGCCGAGTTCATTGGTGCAGAAGTTCTGGATGCGCGCCACCACTTCCGGGAAGTCATAGCGCTCGTACGCGGCCAGCACCGCCTGCTGCACGTCATGCGCCTGCTGGATCGCCCACTGGTCCAGCAGCAGGCTGCTTTCGACCGACACCAGATGCTTTGCCGGATCAAAGCCGTCCAGGTTGCCAAGCAGGAACTTCGCCGTGTTGCGAATGCGCCGGTAGGTGTCGGAGACGCGCTTGAGGATCTCGTCGGAGACGGTCATCTCGTTGCGGTAGTCGGCCGAGGCCACCCACAGGCGCAGCACGTCGGCACCAAGCGTGTCCATCACCTTCTGCGGCGCGACCACATTGCCGAGCGACTTGGACATCTTGCGGCCGTTCGCGTCGACCGCGAAGCCGTGCGTGAGCACGTCGTCGTACGGTGCGCGGCCATGGATCGCCGACGAGGTCAGCAAGGAGGACTGGAACCAGCCGCGATGCTGATCGGAGCCTTCCAGGTACATCACCTTGTAGTGCGACGCCGTGCCCTGCTGCAGCTCCGGACGCTGGCCGATCACCGCGTAATGCGTCACGCCCGAATCGAACCAGACGTCGAGCACGTCGGTGACCTTGTCGTAGTCCTTCGCCTGATCGCCGAGCAGCTCGGCCGCGTCCAGCGTGAACCACGCATCGACGCCGTCCTGCTCCACTTTCCGCGCGACTTTTTCAAGCATTTCGACCGAATGCGGGTGCGGCTCCTGCGTGGCCTTGTGCACGAACAACGCGATCGGCACGCCCCAGGTGCGCTGGCGCGAGATGCACCAGTCGGGGCGACCGGCGATCATGCCGGCGATGCGTTCCTCGCCCCAGGACGGAATCCAGCGCACGGGCTTGATCGAGGTGAGTGCGGTCTCGCGCAACTGCGCCTGCTCCATGCTGATGAACCACTGCGGCGTGGTGCGGTAGATCACCGGCGTCTTGTGCCGCCAGCAATGCGGATAGCTGTGCTCGATCTTCGCGAACGCGAGCAGCACGCCACGCTGGCGCAGCACATCGACGATCGCGTCGTTGGCCTTCCAGATGTGCATGCCGCCCAGTTCGAGTCCGTCGGCAGCTGGCGTGTCCGCGCGATAGGTGCCGCGCGGCTCGGTGTAGTTGAGCAGGTCGATGCCGTACTCGCGCGCCACCACGAAATCCTCGACGCCGTGATCGGGCGAGGTATGCACCGCACCAGTACCGTCCTCGGCCGAGACGTGTTCGCCGAGGATCACCGGCACTTCGCGCGGATAAAATGGATGGCGCAGCTTCAGACCTTCCAGCGCCGAACCGGATGCGTGGCCGAGCACGTTCGCCTGCTCCAGCCCATAGCGTTGCGCCGCCTTGTCGACCAGCGCACTGGCGATCACCAGCAGCACGCGCTGACCATGCCGCGAGGGGCCTTCGATCAGTGCGTATTCCAGCTCGGCGCCAAGCGACACCGCCTGACTCTCCGGCAGCGTCCACGGTGTGGTGGTCCAGATCGGGATGGCGACGATCGCATCGCCTGCGTCCACGCCGAACGTCGCCGCCAGCGCCTGCGGGTCGACCGCGTCGTACGCCACGTCGACCGCCGGCGAAACCTTGTCGGCGTACTCGATCTCGGCCTCGGCCAGCGCCGAGGCGCAATCGAAACACCAGAACACCGGCTTGGCGCCGCGCACCACATGACCGTTCGAGACGATGCGCGCCAGCGCACGCAGCATGTCCGCTTCGTATTTGAAATCCATCGTGCGGTACGGCCGTTGCCAGTCGCCGAGCACGCCGAGCCGCTTGAAGTCGGTGCGCTGCGCGTCGACCTGCTCGGTTGCGTATTCGCGGCATTTCTGCCGGAACGCGGCGGCATCGAGCTTCTCGCCCGGCTTGCCGAACTTTTTCTCCACCGCGATCTCGATCGGCAGGCCGTGGCAGTCCCAGCCCGGCACATACGGTGCGCGATGGCCGGCCAGCAGCTTGGACTTGACCGTGATGTCCTTGAGGATCTTGTTGACCGCGTGGCCGATGTGGATCGCACCGTTCGCATACGGCGGGCCGTCATGCAGCACGAATACCTTGTCGCGGCCGGCCGTGTGCTGCTGGATCTGCGCATAACGGTCGACCCGCTCCCATTCGGCCAGCCAGCCCGGCTCGCGCCTGGGCAGGTCGCCGCGCATCGGAAAATCCGTCTGCGGCAGGTTGATCGTGCTCTTGTAATCGTGGGTCATTGCGTGGATGCCGTCGCTGAAGTGTTGCCGTCCGCCGGCTGGCGGACAAAGAATGCAAAGTTAATCGATACGCATGCGCACAGGAATACTCACGCCTCGACCAGCCGCGGATTCATGCCGAGCAGCTCGCGTGCCATGCGTTCATCGAGGCGCATCTGCGTCTTGAGTGGTTCCAGCCCGTCGAACTTCTGTTCGTCGCGCAGCTTCGCCACGAATTGCACCGCCATGCGCTGACCGTACAGATCGCCATCGAAGTCGAACAGGTGGACTTCCAGCAAGGGTTCGCTGACCTGGTTCACGGTCGGACGCACGCCGAGACTCGCCACGCCCGGCCAGCTGCATTCGCCTTCGCCCAACCCCACGCGCACGGCAAAGATGCCGTGTACCGGGCTGACCCGCTGCTGCAGGTGGATATTGGCCGTGGGATAGCCCAGCATGCGACCGAGCTGGTTGCCGTACTCCACCTTGCCGTCAATCACGAACGGCCGCCCCAGCAG
>DAIMGD010000171.1:0-5342 GCA_036724165.1 Rhodanobacter sp. | reverse complement strand
CGGAAGCGGCGATGTGGATCAGCCACCAGGCCGTGCAGATCCATGGCGGCATGGGTTACTCGAAGGAGATGCCGCTGGAGCGTTATTTCCGCGACGCCAAGATCACCGAGATCTACGAAGGCACCAGCGAAATCCAGCGGCTGGTGATTGCGCGTGCGGAGACCGGTTTGCGCTGAGGAAAGCTTGCTGCCGGTTGTCGGTTTTTTTGCTCCGATCTTTGCTTGTCCGTTCGCCCTGAGCGTAGGCCCTCAGGACTACGCTCAGGGCGAACGGAAACGCGAACGTCACATCCAACATAAAAAGCCCCGGACACGCCGGGGCTTTTTTGTTCTGTAGTTTCAGGATCACATGCCGCGGCGCGGATCCGAATCGAACGACTGCATGCCTTTACTATCTTTACCCGGCGCAGGCTTGTCCGGCCCATCCAGCTTGTCGCCGAGCAGGCGACGCACCACCACGTAGAACACCGGAATCAGCAGCACGCCGAGGAAGGTGGCGAACAGCATGCCGCCGATCACGCCGGTGCCGATCGAGTGACGCGCGTTGGCGCCCGCGCCGGTGGAGATAAACAGCGGAAACACGCCGAGAATGAACGCCAGCGAGGTCATCAGGATCGGCCGCAATCGCAGCCGGGCCGCTTCGACCACCGCCTCGCCGAGCGCTTTGCCTTCCTTCTGCAGATCCACTGCGAATTCGATGATCAGAATCGCGTTCTTCGCCGCCAGGCCCATCACCGTGACCATGCCGATCTTGAAAAAGACGTCGTTCGGCATGCCGCGCATCATCGAGAACAGCACCACGCCGAGCAGGCCCAGTGGCACCACCAGCAGCACCGCCACCGGGATCGACCAGCTGTTGTAAAGCGCCGCGAGGCACAGGAACACGATCACGACCGACAGCAGCATCAACAGCGTCGCGGTATTGCCGGCCAGCAGCTCCTGATAGGACTGGCCCGTCCAGTCGTAGCCGAACTGTGACGACAGGTTCTTGCCGACAATGCCTTCCATCGTCTTCATCGCCTGGCCGGTGGAATTGCCGGGCGCCGGGTTGCCGACGAGCTCCACCGCGGCGTAGCCGTTGTAGCGCTGCAGGGCGGGCGAGCCGGTGGTCCATTTGGCCTGCACCACGCTGGACAGCGGGATCATGTTGCGACTGATGTCGGTAGTGCCCGAAGCGGTGCCGTTGGTAGTGCCGTTGGTGCTGGGCGTATACAGATGATCCAGCGCGTCCGCTCCCATGCGGTATGGCTGGTCGGCCTGGATCAGCACCCGCTTGACGCGGCCGCCGTAACTGAAGTCGTTGACGTAGATCGGCGCCAGCGTCAGTGCGATCGCGTTGTAGATGTCGCTGACCGACAGCCCCATCGTCTGCGCCTGCACGCGATCCACGGTCAGGTCCAGCTGTGGTGCCGGTGGCAGCATGTTCGGGCGGATGCCAAACAGCGTCTTGTCCTGCGCGGCCTTGCCCAGCACGGTCATCATGGCGCCGGTCAACTCGGCGCGGGATTGACCTGCGCGCGCCTGCAGATACATGTCGACGCCACCGAACTGGCTCAGGCCGGCGACGGTCGGCAGGTCCACCACGAAAATCTGCGCGTCGCGGATCCCATGCAGCATGCCGTTGGCCTTGCTGATGAACTGCTCGGCAGTGTCGCTGCGTTCGCTCCAATCCTTCAGCTTGATGAAGGCCATGCCGGTGTTTTCGCCGCTGCCGACGAAGCTGAAGCCGGCGATCTCGTAAACGTCATCGACGGCCGGGTCCTTGCGCAGGGTCGCGCGAACCTGATTCATCACCGTCTGCGTGCGCTGCAGTGTGGCGCCCGGGGGCAGCGACACGATGGCCAGCGCGAAGCCCTTGTCTTCGTCGGGCACGAAACTGGTCGGCAGGCGGCTGTACAAGACGCCCATCACGATGGCCAGCACCACGAACACGATCATCCAGCTTGGCGCGTGTCTGACCGCACCGCTGATGTGCCCGGTGTAGGTGCGGGTGACCCAACCGAACAGCTTGTTGAAGCCGCGATAGACGGCGTTCTTTTTTTGCTTGTCGTGGCCGGATTTCAGGAAACTCGCGCAAAGTGCCGGAGTAAAGGTCAGTGCCAGGAAGGCGGAGAACAGCACCGATATCGCGATGGTCAACGCGAACTGCTTGTAGATCACGCCCACCGCGCCGGCCTGGAACGCCGATGGCACGAATACCGCCGCCAGCACCACGGTAATCGCGATGATCGCGCCGCTGATCTGACTCATCGCCTTGCGGGTGGCCTCCTGCGGCGAGAGATTGTCCTCGGTCATGATGCGTTCGACGTTCTCGATCACCACGATCGCGTCGTCGACCACGATTCCGATCGACAGCACCATGCCGAACAGGGTCAGCTGGTTGATGGTGAAACCGAGCAACAGCATGCCGATGAAGGTGCCGAGCAACGCCACCGGGATGACCAGGGTGGGAATGACTGTGGCACGGATGTTCTGCAGGAAGATCAGCATCACCAGGAACACCAGCACGATGGCCTCGGCCAGCGTCTGGATCACTTCCTGGATGGAAATCCGCACGAACGGCGTGGTGTCGTACGGCACCTCGTAGGTCACGCCGGGTGGAAACGACTTCGCCAGCTCGTCCATTTTGGCGCGCACCGCGGTGGCCACGTCCAGCGCATTGGCACCCGGCAACAGCTGCACACCCATGCCGCCCGTCGGCTTGCCGCGCCATACCGAACTTGAACCATAGGTTTGCGGACCAAAGGTGATCCGTGCGACGTCCTTCAGCCTGACCGTGGTGCCGTCGGGATTGGCGCGCAGAATGATCTCGCCGAACTGTTCCGGACTGCTGAAGCGCCCTTCGGCCGATACCGTGGCATTGAACGCCTGGCCGGCCGGTGCCGGGTCGGCGCCGAGCGAGCCGGCGGCGAACTGCACGTTCTGACTGGACACCGCGGCCTGCACACTCGTTGCCGATAGCCCGTAGCCCTGCAGCTTGTCCGGGTTGAGCCAGATGCGCATGCCGTATTCGGAACCGAGCTGGAGGGTATGGCCGACGCCTGGGATGCGACCGATCTGGTCGATCACCTGCGACGCCACCAGATCGCTGAGCTTGGCGCCGTCGATGTCCGGGTTGTCCGAGGTCAACGCGATGAACATCAGGAAGTCGGGATTGTTCTTGGTCACCACCACGCCCTGCTGGATCACCGCGCTGGGCAGGCGCGGATTGGCCAGATTCATCTTGTTCTGCACCTGCACCTGGGCGATATCCGCGTCGGTGCCGGTTTCAAAGGTGGCGGTGATGGTCGCCTGGCCGTTGGAGCTCGACGAGGAGCTGAAGTACAGCAGGTGGTCGATGCCGGTCAGTTGTTGCTCGATCACCTGGGTGACGTTCTTTTCCACTGTCTCGGCGCTGGCACCGGGATAGGAGGCGGTTATCGAGACTTGCGGCGGCGCGATGCTGGGATAGGACTCCACGCCCAGGCCGAGCATGGAGATGACGCCCACGAGGCTGATGAGAATTGCCAGCACCCACGCGAAAATCGGGCGGTCAATGAAAAAATTCGACAGCATGATTGGCTCCGTTACTGCTTGGCGGCGGGCTTGTCGCCGCCTCGGACAGAGTTGTCGGCCGGCCTGGATTCGGGCTTGCCCGATGCCGCGCCCTGACCGGAAGCAGTATTTTTGTCTTCCTGGCCCGGCTGCCAGGCCGAGGCCTTGGCCGGTTCGCCTTCCTTGACTTGCTGCAGGCCGGAGACGATCACCTGGTCGCCGGCGGCGAGGCCCTTGGTGATGATCCAGTTGTTGCCGCTGGACTGGTCGGCGTCGACATTCTTGCGCACCACCTTGCCGTCACCACCGACCACCATCGCGAATGCGCCGATGGTGTCGCGCTGGATCGCCTGCTGCGGAATCAGGAACACCTTGTTGCGCTCGCCCAGATTCGCCTTGAGGATGACGTACTGACCCGGCAGCAGGATGCGCCGCGGGTTGGGCAGCACGGCGCGCAGATTGATCGCGCCGGTGGACTGGCTGACCGCGGCGCCGGAGAAATCCAGCGTGCCCTGCTGGTCGTACCTGGTACCGTCGGGCAGGGCGACCTGCACGTGGGTCTGGTCTTGCGCGGACAAGGTGACGTTGCCGCTGCTCTGCGCGCTGCGCATCTGGTTGAAGTCGGCCGAGCTGAGGGTGAAGTTGACGTACAGCGGGTCCAGCTGATCGACCGTGGTCAGCAAGGTCGTGTCGCCGCTGCCGACCAGCGCGCCCTCGGTGACCTGCTGCTGCCCGGCGCGGCCATCGATCGGTGAGGTCACGTTGGTGTAGCTCAGGTTGATGCGCGCCGATTCCACATTCGCACGCATCTGCTGCACGGTGGCGGCGGCGGTGCGCGCGTTGGCATCGGCGGTGTCCAGGTCGGACTTGGAGATGTAGCCCTGGGGCGCAAGGCTGTGCGCGCGCTGGGCGGCGATCTTGTTGTTGGTCAGTGTTGCCTGCGCCTGCGCCAGCGATGCCAGACTGGAGCCCAGCACCGCTTTCAGCGGCGCCGGGTCGATCTGGAACAGGACCTGGCCTTTCCGGACATCGGTGCCTTCGTCATAGCTCCGCTTGAGCAGCACACCTGGTACGCGGGCACGCACGTCGGCACTGCGATACGGCGACAACCGGCCAACCAGATCCTTGGTCAGTGGCGAGCTTTGCGGTTGCGCCCTGAGCACGCCCACTTGCGGCGGCGGCATCTGTGGCGGCCCTTGATCCTTGCCTTTGCAGGCAGCCAGTGCCAGCAGACTCAGGCACAACACGGGTGTGCGCAGAAATGAGGACTTCATGAAAGCTCCAGAACGTGCTTGATCAGGGAAGGGGGTGGCTGGCGGGACGCGGGCAGAAAGTGCGCTGACTGGTTACTGCATTGCGCCTCATGTGTCTTGTGTCATTGGTTGGCCTGGCAGTGCGGCAGCTGCGGTCATCCATGCGCATGCAGTGCGCAAAAGCTGCTGCCATAGGGGTCACGGATCAGACTATACCGATCAGTTTACATTTTAAGTGGCCCGCGAATCCAGTCATTGACAGACATCCTGCTGATCTGCGCGGCGCAATGGCGCAGGTGGACATGCGATGTCGAGCGGATCGCTCGGCAACAACCGGTCTGGCCGCGGCATGCGCCGGTGCGGACTTCTTCCGACACGCCTGCGTCGAGTGATGGGGCGATGGCGGCGGCGGGATGCATCGCATCGTGCCGATGCACGCCTGCTCACTGCGCGAAAGCTGCGAACCGCGACGACATGCTGAATCCATGCGCAAGGGCATGACGTGAATCGTGCCCATGCGGTGGATTCGCCCTGCCACGCGGCGTATCCTTCCGAG
>DAIMGD010000170.1:0-5407 GCA_036724165.1 Rhodanobacter sp. | reverse complement strand
GCCGGGCGTGACTTCCTGCCAGCCGAACCCCTGGATCAGGCCGAAGCCGAGCGCCACCGACAGCAGCACGATGCCCCAGCGCAGGGACGAGTGGCGTCGGCGCAGGTTTTCGTCGCGCAGGACCGAGTTCACCAGTTCTTCCGAACCGCCGGCGTTGACCATGTGCCGGCGCACCATGGCGTCGACACAGACCTTGATCGAATAGGCAATGCAGATGAACAGGCTGATCGGAATGAGGTCGCCGAAATTCATGGGGTTCTCCTTGGATCGTGGTTGCGGAATGACTGTCTGTCGGGAGCAGAGATACGGCCAAGCCCGCAACGGTTGCAGCATCCCACTTGCAACCGTTGTCACGATGCGCGTATCTCATGCCCCATGGATGACATCCGCAGCAGCCCGGACCGCGAACTGGTCGATGCCGTGCTGGCCAATCGGCCGGGCGCGTTCGAGCGCCTGATCCGCGAATATCAGGGGCTGTGCTGGCACATCATCCAGCGCATGGTGCGCAACCCCGAGGATGCGCGCGAGCTGTGCCAGGACACCTTCCTGCGCGTGCATCAGTGCCTGCATCAGTACCGCTACGAGAGCGCGCTGAAATCGTGGATCGGGCGCGTGGCCTACACCATCGCTTTGCGCCATCTGCAGCACAAGCGCATCCCGCTGGTCGAGCACGGCGACGACGGCGACGACCATGCGCTGGTGGAAAACATCGGCGACGGCTTCGATCTGGAAGCAGCCTGCGCGGAGGAGGAAACGGCGCAGCACCTGCACGCGGCGATCGAATCGTTGCCGCCGTTGCAGCGCACCCTGTTGACGCTGTATTACCTCGAAGAAACCTCGATCCCGGAAATCGCCCGGATCACCGGGCTGGCCAGCGGTACCATCAAGAGCCACTTGTTCCGCTCACGACTGCGCCTGCGCGGCGTGCTCGAAACGCGGACAGGAGTTGCGGCATGAATCAGCACATTGACGATATCCCTCCCTTCGACGACGCAGCCAGCGAACGCGAATGGCTGGCGCAGGAAACCGCGATGCGGCGCGAACGCCTGCATCTGGATCCCGCCGGCGACGATGCGCGCAGCCGGCGCTATCGCCTGCTCGCGCGCGCCTTGCGTGACCCGCTGCCGGACGGCTTGCCGGCCGATTTCGCGCAACAACTGGCCGCGCGCGTTGCTGCCGCACCCGGGCCCACCCCGCGTATTGAAGTCGTGCTGGTGAGCGCGCTCGCCATCGCCATGGTGGTCGCTGCGGTGGCCGTCACTGCCATTTACGGCAACGCATGGCTGCCGTCATTCAGCGCAATCCTGCCCGCGCCGCAGGCGCCGGCCAGTCGCTGGCTGCTGGCGCTTGCCGGCTGTCTCGGCGTGTCCTGGCTGCTGGGGCAATGGCAGCCACGCAGACACGGTTGACCGCCGATCGGTGACCTATAGCTCCAGCACGGCATCCAGCCCGCGATGCAGGCCGACCAGGCCGGACACCTTGCGGATCGCCAGCAGCGCGCCGTCCACATACGGCTTCGCACTGCTGCCCGCGTTGTGGCGCAGGGTCAGCGTCTGGTCCGGCATGCCGAAGATCGTCTCGACCCCGATCACGAAACCCGGCAGGCGCACCGCATGCACCTGGCTGCCGGCCAGCGTGCCGCCGCGCGTCTCGCGCAGGCCGAGGGTCTGTTCCAGCGGAACCTCCAGCCGCGGCTGGCGCACCTTGCCCAGCCGCCCGGCCAGTTCGCGCACGGTGCCGCTGGGCGCATCCGGCTTGCCGGCCGAGGCGTAGTCGATGATCTCCCACTGCGGGATCAGCTTCGCCGCCAGCTCGGCAAACTTGATCAGCAGCACCGCGGTCAACGCGAAGTTGCCGCAGGCCAGCACGCCACGTTGTCGTTCGCGCGCCAGCGCATCGATCTGCGCGTAGTCCGCGTCGGTGAGGCCCGAGGTACCCACCACCACATGCGCGCCGTGCTCCAGCGCGGCCAGGATGTTCGCCTTCGCGCTGTCCGGCCTGGTGTATTCGACGAACACATCGCACGGCTGCGCCAGTGCCTCGGCGGCGCTGGCGAAGATCGGCGTCGCCAGCCGCGGCTCACCCAGCACATCGCCAAGTTGCTGCCCGGCGTGCCGGCGCGCCACTGCGGCGACCAGCGCGAGATCACCGGCCATGGCGATGCCGCGCGCCAGTTCGGAGCCAGCCCAGCCGGTGGCGCCGGCAACACATACCTTCAGTGACATGGCGACCTCGTGGTTCTTCATGGCGTGATCACCGAAGAGTAATCTGCAGCGGCGGACTTGTCCTGCCCCTGCAACCCAACGGACCGAGCATGAGTACCCAGACACAGTCACTGTCGATTGCCGTCCTGCTCGGCTCGGTACGTCACGCGCGGATGGGCATACGCGCGGCGAAGCTGGTGATGCAGGCGCTGGCGACGCGCGGGCATGAGGCGATTCTGGTCGATCCGATGGAAGTGCAGTTGCCGTTGCTCGACCGCATGTACAAGGAATACGCGGCCGGCAGCGCACCGGACGTGCTGCAGAACCTGGCGACGCTGTATCGCCGCGTCGACGGTTTCCTGATCGTCAGCGGCGAGTACAACCACGGCATCCCGCCGGCGATGAAGAACCTGCTCGATCATTTCCTCGAGGAGTATTTCTGGCGACCGTCCGGCATCGTGTGCTATTCCGCCGGCCAGTTCGGCGGCGTGCGCGCGGCGATGGCCTTGCGTGCGACGCTGGCCGAACTGGGCATGCCGAGCGTACCCAGCGAGTGTGCGATTCCGCGGATTGCCTCGGCACTCGACGAACACGGCCACGCGCTGAACGAGCATGTCACGCACACGCTTGATCGCTTCCTCGACGAATTCCTCTGGTACGCGCGCGCGCTGAAGCGCGAGCGACTGGACGGCACGCCGTATTGAACGCGCCCTCGCCACCACCGAAAACGCATGGCGGCTGGTGCCTGTACCTGATCGAGTGCCGCAACGGCAGCTACTACGCCGGCATCACCAACCGCCTCGACGCTCGCTACGCCACCCACGTGGCCGGCCGCGGCGCACGCTACACCCGCGCCAACCCGCCGCTGCGACTGCTGGGCTTTCGCAGCTACCCGAACCGCGCCAGCGCCTCGCGCGCGGAGTGGGTGATCAAGCAGTTGCCACGGGAGAAGAAGCTGGCGTTCCTGCAAGTCGATGCGTCGACATGACGAACCAGGCACGCCGCGCGCGCCACCTCAATACCCGATCACCTCGCCATCCTTGCGCATCTCGGTGGCGCCCCAGTACACGTGCTGCCTGGGGTCGAACATGATCGCCTCGTAGCCGCCGAAGTTGCCGGTGCCCGGCTCCACCTTGTAACCGCGCCTGGCCAGTTCGACCTTCACCGCGGGATCAAATCCCGATTCCATTTCCACGCTGCCGATGCCCTGCGATGCTTCGCCGGTGGGTTCGGCGTTGCCGTAGTGGCGCCAGCGCGCGGCGTCGCCGGCGTCCTGCACGTTCATGCCGTAGTCGATCATGTTGGTCAGCACCTGCACGTGTCCCTGCGGCTGCATGTCGCCGCCCATCAGGCCGAACGACATGTACGGCGCGCCGTCCTTCATCACGAAGCCGGGGATGATGGTGTGGAACGGACGCTTGCCGGCGGCGTAGACATTCGCCGCGCCGGGCTTGAGCGAATACAGCTCGCCGCGATCCTGGAACATGAAGCCGAGGCCGTCAGCGACCAGGCCCGAACCCATGCCGCGGTAGTTGGACTGGATGATCGACACCATCATGCCGTCCTTGTCGGCGGTGGTGAAATAGGTGGTGTCGCCGTTGAACAGCTTCGGATCGCCCGGGCCGATATCGGGATTGGCGTGGTCGAGATGGATCAATTTCCGCCGCTGCTCGGCATAGCCCTCGGACAGCAGGCCCTTCATCGGCACATCGACGAAACGCGGATCGGCGTAGTACTTGGCCAGATCCTCGTAGGCGAGCCGCTTGGCTTCGAGCATCGCGGTCAGCGCATCGGCACTGCCCACGCCCATCTTCTTCAGGTCGAAGCCCTTCAGCAGCTGCAGCATTTCCAGCGCGGCGAAGCCCTGCCCGTTCGGCGGCAGTTCGTAGACGTCGTAGCCGTGATAGTTCACCGACTGCGGCGTCACCCATTCGCCGTGGTGACTGGCGAAATCCTCGTAACGCAGGTCGCCGCCGATGCGCTTGAAGTACGCATCCATCGTGTGCGCGATCGCGCCCTTGTAGAACGCATCGCGGCCACCCTGGGCAATCAGCGTGAGCGTGTGCGCGAGGTCGGGGTTGCGGAACACCTCGCCCTCGGCCGGCGTGTGGCCGTCGATCAGATAGGTATGCCGCGCATTCGCGCTTTCCTCGATCAGCCCATGCTGACGCGCGAACCCCGCCATGCTGCCCTTCCAGTACTGGGCGACCAGCTGGGTGACCGGGAAACCGTTTTTCGCATAGCCGATCGCCGGCGCCAGATCGTCGGCCAGCGAAAGCTTGCCGAAGCGATCGTGCAACGCACCCCAGGTATCGACGGTGCCCGGCACGGTGACCGGCAGCGAGCCGACGGCGGGGATGTGATCCTTCGCCGGCAGACCGGCCTTGCGATACGCGGCCTTCACCTCGGCCTGCATCTTCGCCAGATCGCGGCCCTTCGCCGAGGCACCGGAGCCGTTGTAGCCGTAAAGCTGGTGCGTCTTCGGATCCCACACGATCACGAAGCAGTCGCCGCCGATGCCGTTCAGCACCGGCTCCATCAGGCCGAGCGCCGCATTCGCCGCGATCGCGGCATCCACCGCGCTGCCACCCTTCTTGAGGATGTCGATCGCGATCTGCGAGGCCAGCGGCTGTTCGGTCGCCGCCATGCCGTGCTGGGCCAGCACCGGCGAGCGCGAGGCCCAGGGATGACCGGAATAGCGATCGCCGCGTCCGACATCGGCACTGGCATTCGTCGCGGCCGTCAACCCGACCAACAGGGCGACTGCAACACCGATCCGGATCTTTGAAAGGCTCATCACGATTCCTCTGACGGACGTTCGGGGCAACTTGAGTTTTTATTTCACCAATGCCGCGCGGCTCACTTTTTCTTCGGCATGTACAGATCGGTGATGGTGCCTTCGTACACCTCGGCGGCCATGCCGATCGATTCGCTCAGGGTCGGATGCGGATGGATGGTGAGGCCGATGTCGGCGGCCTCGCTGCCCATCTCGATCGCCAGCGCGACTTCGGCGATCAGCTCGCCCGCATGCACGCCGACGATGCCGCCGCCGACGATGCGATGGGTTTCCTCGTCGAAGATCGGCTTGTCGTTGACCCACGCCCGCACCGTCAGCAGCCCCGACCCGCTACTGCACTGGCGCGACGAGTTCCCCATCCTGGCCGACACCACCTACATGATCAGCCATTCGCTGGGTCCCATGC
>DAIMGD010000169.1:0-5417 GCA_036724165.1 Rhodanobacter sp. | reverse complement strand
TGGCGCGGTGAGTGCGTTCAGCACGGGATACGGCAACCCCTGCGCCGCTTCCGGCATCGCCTCGACGAAGCGGTTGCGCAACCCACGGGCGGCGCGTCCGGAGAAGCCGCGGATCGTAGTGATCTGATGATCTTCAGCGCGCGGCAGATCCTGCTTCCACGCCTCGGCCGCGGAGCATTCCGGGCAGGTGAGGAAGGCGGTGCCGAGCTGGCTGGCCGCCGCACCGAGGATTTCCGCCGCCAGCATGCCGCGGCCGTCCATGATGCCGCCGGCGGCGATCACCGGAATCTCCAAGGCCCGCACCGCCAGCGGCAGCAGCGCGAACAGGCCGATCATCGCGTCCTCGGCCTTGTGCAGGAAGGTGCCGCGATGACCACCGGCTTCGGCACCCTGCACGCATACGGCATCCGCGCCGCCTTCGACCCAGGCACGTGCTTCCGCCACCGTGGTGGCCGTACCGATCACATAAATGTCGCGCAGGTGCAGCTCGCGCAACTGCGCTGGACTGATCACGCCAAATACGAAGCTGGCCACCGCCGGCCGCGCTTCGCACAGGGCGGCGAACTGATCGGAGAACCGCGGTGCCCAGCGCGCGGGCAGGCTGGTGCGGACGTCGAGACCCTCGCGCGCCATCAGCGCATCGAGCTGATCGCGGGCCTTCGCCACGACGGCCATGTCGGCCGCGAATTCGTCCGGCAACACGAACAGGCCGATCGCGTAGGGCCGATCGCCGAGGCCGCGGATCTGCGCCGCCTGATCGAGGATCGCCTGCGGCTCCAAGTAGCCGGCACCGAGCGAACCGAGGCCGCCCGCGTTCGACACGGCCGCCACCAGAGCGGGTGGTGCAGAGCCGGACATCGGCGCCTGGATCAGCGGATGCTCGATACCCAGACGCCGCGCGAATGAACCATCCATGCCAGGCAGCCTGCAGCGGAATGATCACCGAAGTATGCACCGATGCCCGCAGCGCCGGAAACTCACCGCACAAATATGCGGGAGTCACGCATCGGCGGCACTCCCGCGAAAACCGTCCGGCTTGCTGCTTAGCCGCCGGCGCTGGTCGAGCTCGCCGGGGTTTTCATCATGGAGTCGTGCTTCATCGAAGCATGCTTCATGGAATCGTGCTTCATCATGGAGTCGTGCTTCATCGACTTGTGCATCATGGAATCATGCTTCATCGAATCGCCCTTCATCGAATCGCCCTTCATCGAGTCATGCGACATCGCGGTGCTGGCGCCAGCAGGCATGGCGTCCTGCGCGAACACGGGGGCAGCGGCAAAACCGCAGGTCATGGCGGCAACGAGGAGGGTGGCAAGGCGTGCGTTCATCGGAAATTCCTGGAAAGAAAGGGATGAAGACGTTCAAGCCGTCTCCAGTGTTTCATTCGCCGCCGCGATGTTTCCGGTTACATCGCCGCGCATGCCGCTGCGCCATCAGCACTAGTTGCCTTGCCCAGCCACGATATTCACCGTGATCGCGATGATGAACACGTTGAAGAAGAACGCGATCACGCTGTGCAGCAACACCACGCGGCGCAGGTAGCCGTTGGTGACCTGTACGTCGGAAACCTGGAAGCACATGCCGATCACGAATGCGAAATAAGTGAAGTCCCAGTAATCCGGATGCGGAGTGTCTGGAAACTCCAGACCCGTGTGCTTGTCGCCGAAATCGCCGTAGAACCCATGCGCGTAGTGGATCGTGAACATGCTGTTGAGGAACAGCCAGCTCAGGATCACGCTCACGGCGCCGACCACCAGCGCCAGCACCCCGCCCGCCCTGGCCGCGTGCAGTTCGTTGCTCAAGGCCACCAGCACCACCGTCGACAGCACGATGCCGCTCCACAGGGTGCCCCAGCGCCCGGTATCCTGTGCCCGCGCCTGGCCGCGCATGTGTTTCGTCGACGCCAGGTTGAACATGCGCGCCAGAAAACCCAGAAACACCACGGCGGCCAGGTCGAACGCCAGCAATACCGCGGTGGCCAGCTGCAACCCGGTAGCTGCCAGTACGGCGCTGGTGACGATGAAAATCATCAACGACACGATCATCCGTGGCCGTACTTTGAAGAAGTGAAATGGCCGCCAGCGGCGCTTCTTCGCCAGCGCTGCAACGTGCTCACTGTCAGGCGGCAATGCATCGCTCATGGACGCCACCGCTTCGATGCAACCATTCCCGGCATGGTCATGCCGGCCATCGATGAATCATCTGAATGGGACAACGGAATCTCCGGGCCGCCCGGCGTCATCGCCGGTGTGGCGCCGATGATAGCGGGAGTTTCACGCGCGCAAGTCGTCGTACTCCGGATGCCGCTTCATCCATACCATCGCGTAGGAACATGCCGGCACGACCTTCCAGCCTTCCGCACGGGCCGCCTCCATGGCCGCCTGCACCAGCGCCGCCGCGATGCCGCGCCCAGCGACTCGATCCGGCACGCCGGTGTGGGTGATCGTCATCACGCCTTCCGCCAGGCTGTAATCGAGTATGCACTGGGCGTCGTCCAGCTGCGTTTCGAAGCGATGCGCGGCACGGTCGTGCTGGATGTCATACGGCATGCGAACCCCTGCAACTGGAACAGCAAGCGCGAAGCATACGACCTGCTTGCGGTAAATGGAGGTGAAGCCGCACGGCCGATCCGTTCGCGTCGCGTGCATGATCCAGCCGCCACACTGCCCGCTAGCCACCGTCCACACGCGAGGAGAATCCCATGAAGAAATCCGCATCTGCTCATTGGTCCGGCGGCATCAAGGATGGTCAAGGAACGATCTCCACCGATACCGGCGTACTGCGCGAGGCGCCGTATGGTTTCAAATCCCGCTTCGAGGACGGCCCCGGCACCAACCCCGAGGAGTTGATCGCGGCGGCGCATGCCGGCTGTTATTCGATGGCACTCTCGCTCGGGCTGGGCAACGCCGGGCTCACCGCCGACAGCATCGACACCCAGGCGGTGGTGACGCTGGACAAGGACGGCGGCGGCTTTTCGATCACCGCGGTACATCTCACCTGCAAGGCCAAGGTGCCCGGTGCCGATGCCGCGACCTTCGCGAAGATCGCGCAGGCAACCAAGGCAGAATGTCCGGTTTCCAAGGTGCTCAAGGCCACCATCACGCTGGACGCTGCGCTCGACGGCTAGCCGACCCGACATGCCGGTTGCCGGATCGCGGGCGGCGCGTCATTGCGTTGCCTGACCCAGCTTCATGACACGCATG
Organism: Rhodanobacter sp.; assembly: GCA_036724165.1. Lineage (GTDB taxonomy): Bacteria > Pseudomonadota > Gammaproteobacteria > Xanthomonadales > Rhodanobacteraceae > Rhodanobacter. The sequence continues at coordinate 2,214 of DAIMGD010000169.1, read as the reverse complement.
CTCAAGCGTACTCAACGCCAGCCTGACATCGGGATCAGGCTGGCGAGATGACGCCATCATCTTCGCAAGTTGCAGTCGCCATCACCCGGTTGCGGCCAGCGCGTTTGGCGGCGTACAGCGCCTTGTCGGCTCTCTGCAGAACCACTGCGCCATCGCGCTCCGCCGGCGAGGCCACGGCCACGCCAACCGAAACCGTGAGTTGCAACATGTCGCCATCAATCAGCAGCGGCGTGTTCTCGACCATCATGCGCACGCGCTCGCCCAGGGCCAGCGCGGCATGCAGATCGGTGCCAGGCGACAGCACCACGAACTCCTCACCGCCGACGCGGCCGATCACATCGTTTTCGCGCAAGGTCGCGCGGATGCTCGATACCAGTGCCCGCAGCACCTTGTCGCCACCGCCATGCCCGAAACGGTCATTGACGCCCTTGAAATGATCGGCATCCAGCATCAGCACGCCCAGCGATTGCCGCTGCGTGACGTTTCGTGCCAGCAGTCGGGTGGTCGCTTCCTGGATCGCCAGCCGGTTGTTCACGCCGGTCAACGGGTCGATCCGCGCCAGCAGATACAACTCCTGCTGCAGGATTTCGTTGTAAAGCAGCAGAAAGCCGATGCTGGCAAACAGCGGCTGCAACCCCGAGAACATCACATAGAAGAAATTGGTGGAGCTCGGTGCACTGATCGCATTGGGCTGATCGCCGCCCAGCCACAGCTGGCCGCTGCGCCAAACCACCAGCGCCACCGCCATCACGCTGATCAACAGCAGCACGTTGCGTGCCCTGGAACCACCCGGCTGGGAGCCGCCGCGCAGCACTTCGATGTTCAGCAGCATATTGACCGTGATGGCGACGGAGCCCCACAGCACCCGATCGCGATAATTGACATCGACCAGACCGAACCATGCGACACCCAGCCAGCCGAACACCCCCACCGCCAGCACCAGCCGCCAGCGCAACGGTTCATTGAGAAGCATGCGCAGCGCAATGACACCCATTCCTTGGGCGACCAGATTCAACGCATTGCCGCCCAGCAGAAGCTGGCTGGGAGAAAGGTAGGCGTGCGCGGCCAGCGTGCCCCAGCCAGCCGCTTCCAGCGCCAACGCAACCGCCCGCACACGCAGACTGGTGCGTGCCCTGCCGGCACCGCCATAGGTGCCTGTCCACAGCATCAGGGCCAATACAGCAGCCTGGATGGTGCTGATCAGCGAGAGCGTGTCGATGTTAAGGGGCATCATGCACTCCCTGGCCTGGCCCTGACGCGTGTTTTGCTCGCCACCTTTGTACCACTCCTGTCGTGAGCTTGTTTTCGTGTTCGTCACAACCGCAAGAATTTGTGCGTTGACAGGCCGCCGCGTTTCGCTACTTTCGATGGCAGTAATCACTCTGGAAGCAGGATGGCCACGCTTATTCCGATCCGCAATGGCTGTCTGCCGCGCATGACCGGCGGCGAGAAACGTTTTTCCGAACGGCTGGAAGGCAAGCTCGAAGAGGATTACCTGCTGTGGTACGACGTGCCGGTCGGGCTGAAGCAGCGCCGCCCGGATTTCGTGGTGTTCCATCCGCGCCGCGGCATGCTGGTGCTGGAGGTGAAGGACTGGAAGGCCGACACCATCCGCCATGCCGACCGTACCCAGTTCACCCTGGTCACCGACCGCGGTCTGGTGAAAGAGGCCAACCCGCTGCTGCAGGCGCGCGCCTATGCGCTGGAAATCGGCGTGGTGCTCGAACGCGATCCCGCGCTGCGCCACCCCGCCGGCAGCCGTCATGCCGGCAAGCTGCTGATGCCATGGGCATACGGCGTGGTGCTGGCCAACATCAGCCGCCAGCAATTCATCGATGGAAGTCTCGATGCGGTCATCCCCGCACACCTGGCGATCTGCCGCGACGAGATCTACGACAGCGTCGACGCCGAGACCTTCCAGGAAAAGCTGTGGGCCATGTTCCCGCAGATCTTCCCCACCGCGCTGACCCTGCCGCAGATCGATCGCGTGCGCTGGCATCTGTTTCCGGAGATCCGCGTGGCTGCGGGCGAGGGTCAGTTCGGCCTGTTCGACAACCGTGCGGCCGGCACCGTCAAGGCACTGGAGATCCCCGAACTGGTCAAGGTGATGGACGCACAGCAGGAACAGCTGGCGCGTTCGCTCGGCGACGAGCACCGGATCATCCACGGCGTCGCCGGCTCCGGCAAGACGATGATCCTCGGCTTCCGCGCGAT
>DAIMGD010000168.1:0-5478 GCA_036724165.1 Rhodanobacter sp. | reverse complement strand
CTTCGGCGATGTGCTCCTCGGTGTCGCCGTCCATCACGCTGCCCACCTCGAACTCGATCGGCCATGCGTCCTTGCCCGGCGACAGCACGATCGCGTGCGCGCCCAGGTGGAACGCCCCCAACTCGAAGCTGGTGCGCGTGCGCATCGACGGGTTGAAGAACAGCAGCGCGATCGACTTGCCGGCCAGCTGCTGGCCGCGCGGCGAGCGCTTGAACGCGGCAGCCTGCTCCAGCAGCGCGTCGATCTCGCTGCGACTGTAATCCTGGGTGGTGATGAAATGGCGAAGCGACATTGATTTACTCCAATCCAAAAACAAAAACCCGGCGCAGGGGCCGGGTTTTATCGTCGATACACATGAAACGCGCGCGACAGCCTACCCGGCCGTATGTCGATACAGCGGTCGGCGCGCACGCGATGTCATGCCGGCAGCCGCGCGGGCGCTGGTGAGTACGGTGGCGGTATAGACGGCTGCGGACATGCAGATTCCAGATGGCTAGCGGGCATGATGGCGACAATTTCGCTGCCATGCAACAAAAAAACCGGCGCCAGAAACAACATCGCCGCCCGAAGGCGGCGAGTTGCGGATATCCGCGATGGCTCAATCGGCGGGGTCGACACGCACCCGCACGCGCAGGCGCTCGCCCGGATCGTAGTTCAGGCGCGAGGTATAGACCTCCCCGCGATAGCGGTATTCGACGTCATAGCCGATGATCCGGCGCTGCTCGCTGACCGCATTGACCTGGCGGCAGCGGGTCTGGGTCGACTCGTAATCGCCGCCCTGATCCGACACCCGGTTGCCGACCGCGCCGCCAACCACGGCGCCGCCCACGGTCGCGGCCGTGCGGCCGTCGCCCTTGCCGACCGTGTGCCCCAGCACGCCACCGATCACGGCGCCCAGCACCGTACCGGCAGCACGGTTGCCGTTGTCGTGCTGCACGACCTGCTGGTCGTAGCACTGCTGTTGCGGCACATCCGTCCGCGTGACGCCCTGCACGGGATCCGCGCGCAACACATCGGCCCAGCCGTAATGGGCATTGTCGTCATTCGGGGAACGCACATCCTGTGCACACACGCTGGAGGCCATCAAGGTCAGCGCCAACGCGGAAAGCCATAGCCTGGTCATTGCGACCTCCCATCAAGGAATTTCAAGCGCGCTTGCGCGCGTACTGGCTGCATTCGAGCAAATTCAGACTGAATAGAGGCTTAGAATCAGTCCGGCGCGATGATCCCGCTTACACCTTGTTAAGATGTCGGGCTGGCCGCGCCATGTCGGTGCGCGGTCCCACGTTGCGGATTCTTCGCCCATGCCGATTTCGCTCTACAACAGCCTGACCCGCCGTACCGAGCCGTTTGCTCCGCTCGATCCGAACCGGGTGACCATGTATCTGTGCGGCCCGACGGTCTACAACTACGTCCACATCGGCAACGCGCGTGGCCCGGTCGTGTTCGACGTGCTGGCCCGGCTGTTGCGCCGGCATTACCCGCAGGTGGTCTACGCGCGCAACATCACCGACGTGGAAGACAAGATCAATGCCGCCGCGCAGCAGGAAGGCGTGCCGATCTCCACCATCACCGACCGCTATACCGCAGCCTATCGCAAGGACATGGCCGGCCTCGGCATTGCCCCGCCGGATCTCGAGCCGCAGGCCACCGCGCATATCGGCGAGATCATCGCGATGAACGAATCGCTGATCGCCAGCGGACACGCCTATGCCGCCGAAGACCATGTGCTGTTCAACGTCGATTCGTATCCAGCCTATGGCGCGCTGTCGGGTCGTGACACCGAAGAGCTGATCGCCGGGGCCCGCGTGGAGATAGCCCCGTACAAGAAGAATCCGGCCGACTTCGTGCTGTGGAAACCGTCCACGCCCGAGCTGGCCGGCTGGGACAGTCCGTGGGGTCGCGGCCGCCCCGGTTGGCATATCGAGTGCTCGGCGATGTGCGCGGCACAGCTGGGCGACACCATCGACATCCACGCCGGTGGCGTCGACCTGCTGTTTCCGCATCACGAAAACGAGATCGCTCAGTCCACCTGCGCGCATGGCGGCAAGGTCTTCGCACGCTGGTGGATGCACAACGGCATGCTGACGTTCGACGGCCGCAAGATGTCCAAATCGCTCGGCAACGTGCTGCTGGTGCACGAGCTGCTGAAGCTGCACCCGCCGGAAGCGTTGCGCCTGCTGCTGCTGCGCGGACACTACCGGCAGCCGCTGGACTGGTCCGAAGGTGCCATCGCGCAGGCGGTGAGCACGCTGGACGGCTGGTATCGGGTGTTGCGCGATCTGGCCGACATCGAATTGCCTGCTGGCGACTTGCCGATACCCGCGCGGGTGGAAGCTGCCTTGTGCGACGACCTCAACACGCCGCAGGCCTTGGCGGAACTGGCCGTACTGGCCGACGCCGCACGTCAGGCGCTTAACGCAGCTGTTGATGGTGCTGGCAGCCTTGAGGCCGCCGTCCAGGCGAAGGCTGCCCTGCTCGGCGGCGGTGCCCTGCTCGGTTTGCTGCAGCAGGACGCGGAAGCATGGTTCAAGCGCGGCGGCGCACAGGCTGTTGATGCAGCACGTATCGATGCGTTGCTGGAAGAGCGCCAAAGTGCCCGCGCCGCCCGCGACTTCAAGCGCGCCGACGCCATCCGTGACGAACTGGCCGCGATGAGCATCACGATCGAGGATGGTGCGCAGGGCACGCGCTGGAGCGTGGCCAAGAGCTGAGTCGCGCCGGCCATCGGTTTCGCGGCTTCATGCGCACTGCGCGATAATGCCGCCATGAATGACATAGCCACCACCAGCGCCGCGCAGGCGCAGCTCGACATCGCCGAGGAATTCGCGTTCTTTGGCGACTGGACCGAGCGTTACCAATACCTGATCGACCTGGGCAAGCAGCTGCCGCCCTTCCCCGACGCATGCAAGACCGAGGAGCACCGTGTGCACGGCTGCCAGTCGATGGTCTGGCTGGTGCCCGGCGGCGATGCGGCGAACATGCATTTCGAGGCCGTCAGCGACTCGGCGATCGTTTCCGGGCTGATCGCACTGGTCCTGCGCGTTTACTCGAACCGCTCTGCGCAGGAGATCGTCGCCACCGAGCCTGAGTTCATCGCCACGATCGGGCTGGCCAAGCATTTGTCGCCGACCCGCTCCAATGGTCTGGCTGCGATGCTGGCGAAGTTGAAAGGTTACGCGGCGCAGGCGCTGGCCTGATCCAGGCCGGCTTTTTCCTGACGACCTGAAAAAGCGTAACCCCGCACGCGGCGGGGCTACGGTAGTCAACGGAACCTGGTGAAGCTCAGTCGCCCATCTGTTTCTGCAGATGCTCGCGGCGTTCCTGCGCATCCAGCGACAAGGTGGCAATCGGACGCGCATCGAGACGGTCAACGCCGATCTCTTCGTCAGTCTCCTCGCAGAAGCCATAGCTGCCTTCCTCGATCCGACGCAGCGCCTTGTCGATCTTGGAAATCAGCTTGCGATAGCGGTCGCGCGTGCGAAGCTCCAGCGAGTTCTCGGTTTCGCGGGTGGCGCGTTCCGCTTCGTCACCCACATCACGCACTTCATCACGCAGGTTGTCCATGGTCTGACGGGACTCCTCCACCAGCTGATCACGCCAGTCACGCAGCTTGTTGCGGAAGTAGGCCAGGTGCTGAGGATTCATGTACTCCTCATTGCTGGAAGGATGATAGCCCTTGGGCAACGTGACATTACTGGTGGAAGACAGCGCATAGCGCCCATCTTCACGGACAACGCCATTATCGAGTTTTTTTGTAGCCAGTTTATTCATTGAGGACGACGAGTTTTTCTGATTTTTGTGGGAGGAATCATGACGCTCGGAAGCCGGAGCTGCACGCGGCGTCACCATGGCAGTGGCGCTGGCCACCTTGCCCTTGAAGAGCGAGGAAGCCGGCGACGGGGATACGCTTTTGACGGTCTCGACCGGCGCTGGTTTGGCTACCGGATGATTTGGCTTGCTGATCGGCTTGGCCGCAGCTTTTGCGGCCGGTTTGGTCGGCACCGCGACTTTCTTCGCGGCGGGTTTGGGCGCCGGTTTGGCTACCGTCTTCTTGACGACGACCTTGCTGGCCGGCACCTTCTTGACGGCAATCTTCTTCGGTGCGGTTTTCTTGACTGCCACTTGCTTCGCCGCGGCTTTCTTCACTACGGGTTTCACCACTTTAGCAACCTTCTTCGGCGGCTGCTTGGCAACAGCCTTCCTGGCTGCAGGTTTGGCGACAATTTTCTTGCTCGCCGGTTTGGCCTTGACGGTCGGCTTTTTGCCAACGGCTTTGACTACGGTTTTTTTCGCTGCCGCCTTCTTGGCTGGCTTTGCCACGGCGCGCATTGCTTTTGCAGGTGCCTTCTTCACGGTTCGCCCCTTTGTAACAGCTGGTTTCGACTTGCCGGTCTTGACATCCCGCGCCTTCGTCGAAGTCTTCCCTTTCTGCGCCTTGGCGGCGGTCAAACTACGCGTCGTTTTCGCCATATCCCTTCACCGTTTTTGGCCGTGACGGCCGGGTGTTATAGCCCAAGTGTTCTACACCAGCAAGCCTGCTTCTGGAATACTTGTACCACTACACGCCGCAAGCTGTGCCGGCAACGTGAACTTTCCAACCCGATTGATACTGTGGTTGCTGCGTTTGTACAAGCGCTGGTTGAGTCCTTTGCTTGGAAATCGCTGTCGCTTCCACCCCAGTTGCTCCGATTATGCACGGATGGCCGTGCTGCGCTTCGGTCCCGGACGCGGTAGCCTGCTGGCCGGTTGGCGGTTGCTGCGCTGCCAGCCATTGTGCACCGGCGGCGAGGATCCGGTGCCTGAACACTTTCATTACCCCTGTTGTCGCTGCAAGTAACTCGGCTGTCCAAGGCGAACGAAAGCTCTTCAACTAACAGCAAACCAAAGCATCGCGACTGAAGTCGCTCCCACAGGAATGTCCGTTTCTCGCGAGCATCTGCCCATCATCCAACCTTCTGGAGTGGCGTATCACGGCGTCGAGCCGTAACCCCCATCCACGCCCTTGCTCGCATACGCCACCGCGTCGTGCGGATGCAGGCTTTCCTGGTGCTCGACGCGGATATGGAAGTCGCTGAGCGTGGCGTCGGCATCGAGGGCCTTCTGGATGCGTCGGGCAGCGTCTTCGCAGAACATCAGATTGCCGCCGTTGGCGAGCGCGAAGGCCTGTTCGTCTTCGCGCTTCACCGCCGTCTGCACCGGCGTGCCGAGTGCGTGCTCGACGCGGTCAATCAGACCGATCAGATGGAACTCGGCGCCGGCAGCAGGACGGACGCGCAGGCGCGCCACGCTGCGCTGGGCAACGCTGACGGCGTCGAGCCGTTCGGCGAGCACGCGGTCTGGGTCGAGGTCATCGAAGGAGCGGGCAAAGTAGCCGTGGTCGTGAAAGTCGCTCACTAGGTCGGTGAAAGCGCGCGGGAGCTGGCCGCTGCGGTCAGACGCCTCGGCTGGCCCGACTACGCGCTGGCGGTCGGGCCA
>DAIMGD010000167.1:0-5494 GCA_036724165.1 Rhodanobacter sp. | reverse complement strand
AGCTGAAGATCATCGTCACCTCGGCCACGATCGACACCGCGCGCTTCGCCGAGCACTTCGATGGCGCGCCGGTGGTCACGGTGGAAGGACGCGCGTATCCGGTGGAGCTGCGCTGGCGCTCGCTCGACCAGCTCGGGCCGCAACGTGCTCGCGACATGCAGCAGGGCAGCGCCGAACACATCGCCGCGGTGCTGGATGAAATCACCCATGACGACCCGCGCGGCGACGTGCTGGTGTTCCTGCCCGGCGAGCGCGAGATCCGCGACGCGCACCTGCTGCTGTCACGCCGGCAGTATCGCGAGACCGAGATCATGCCGCTGTATGCGCGGCTCTCCGCCGCTGACCAGGATCGGGTGTTCAAGCCCGGCATCAAGCGCCGCGTGGTGCTGGCGACCAACGTGGCCGAGACTTCGCTGACCGTGCCGCGCATCCGCTACGTGGTGGATCCGGGTACCGCACGGGTGAAACGCTACAGCCAGCGCAGCCAGCTCGAACGGCTGCATGTGGAGCCGGTTTCGCGCGCCGCCGCGGATCAGCGCAAGGGGCGTTGTGGCCGCGTGGCGGCGGGCATCTGCTACCGGCTGTACGACGAGGCCGACTATGCCAGCCGCGCCGCGTTCACCGATCCGGAATTGCTGCGCTCGTCGCTGGCCAACGTGATCCTGCGCATGCTGGCGCTGCAGCTGGGCGAGGTGGAGGCGTTCCCGTTCCTGGAAGCGCCCGACCCGCGCGTGGTCGCGGACGGTTACCGCCGGCTTGCCGAAATATCGGCGATCGACGACACCCGCAAGCTCACCGCGACCGGCCGCACGCTGGCACGGCTGCCGATCGACGTGCAGCTGGCGCGGATGCTGGTCGAGGGCGAGAAGCTGCATTCGCTGCGCGAGCTGCTGACCATCGTCAGCTTCCTCAGCATCCAGGATCCGCGCGAGCGCCCGTCGGACGCGCGCCAGCAGGCCGATGCCGCGCATGCGGTGTTCGCCGATCCGAAATCCGACTTCGTCGGCGTACTGAACCTGTGGCGCGCCTATCACGACGCGCACGAGGAACTGACCCAGTCGAAGCTGCGCGACTGGTGCTCGCGGCATTTCCTCAGCTTCATGCGCATGCGCGAATGGCGCGAGCTGCATCGGCAGTTGCTGCTGGTGGTGGGCGAGCTCGGGTGGAAGCTGGATGCTGTGACTCCTTCTCCCCTGCCGGGAGAAGGTCGGGATGAGGGGACAATCTCGCGAAGCCGTGGAAAGAACACGCGCGCTTCGTTTGCAACCTCGCGCGAGCACCCGCCCCTCACCTCAATCCTCTCCCCAAAGGGGAGAGCAGGCGAGCGCGAAGAGCAGGGTATTGAAGAAAAGGACGCTGCGCGTCTTTTCGAGGCCGTCCATCGCAGCCTGCTCGCCGGCCTGCCCACCCAGGTTGGCCGCAAGGACGAAAAGGGCGTGTACCAGAGCACGCGCGAGCGCAAGTTTCACGTATTCCCCGGCTCGGCGCTGTCCAAGGCGCCGCCGAACTGGATCTTCTCCGCGCAGGTCCTCGATGTGGGCGGTCGCGTGTGGGGCATGATGAACGCGCGGGTCGAGCCGCTGTGGATCGAGCAGCAGGCGGCGCATCTGCTGCGCATGAGCTGTCGCGATGCGCACTGGTCGAAGAAGCGCGGTTGCGTGGTGGCGTACGAGCAGGTGAGTTTGTTCGGGCTGGTGCTGGTGGAGAAACGTCCGGTGACGTTCCAGCAACAGGATCCGGCACTGGCACATGCGATCTTCCTGCGCGAGGCGCTGACCCGCGGTGACATCGACAGCAGAGCCGATTTCGTGCGCGCGAACCAGCGCGTGCTGGAAGACGCATTGGGCATCGAGGCAAAGCAGCGCCGCGAAGGACTGATCCGTCACGAGGACGATCTGGTCGCGTTCTTCGAGGGCAAGCTGCCCGAAGAGATCGCCAGCAGCCGCGCACTGGACGCTTGGTATCGCAAGGCGCGTCCTGCGGAGCAGGCAGCGTTGCGCTGGTCGCTGGACGATGTGATGGTCGGTGGCGCGGGGCTGGATGCGAAGGCGTTTCCTGCCGCACTCGAAATTCCGATGGCCATGGATGGCCGAGTGCCGCGAGCACCGCAAGAGGGGGCACCCGAAGAGCGGGCGCAGGATGCGCAGGAGCGGCCCCAGCGCTACAAGCTGGAATACCGCTTCGTGCCCGGCGATGAAGCCGACGGCGTCACCCTGCATTTGCCGCTGGCGATGTTGAACGCGCTGCCGCCCGCGCGCTGCGAATGGCTGGTGCCTGGGTTGCTGGGCGAGAAGGTGGCCGAGCTGATTCGCGGTTTGCCGAAAGCGCTACGCCGCAATTTCGTGCCGGCGCCGGATTTCGCGCGGGCGTTCGTCGAGGCCGAGTCGCCGCGTGACGAGCCGCTGGCGAAAGCACTGGCGACATTTCTGAAGCGCGCCACCGGTGTCGACATCGCGGCGGCCGAATTTGCTGCCGTCGAGTTGCCGCCGCATTTCCGCATGCGTTACCGGTTGCACGATGGGGATACCTCATCAAAGCCGGGAAAGACGCTGGCCAGCGGCCGCGATCTCGCCGCACTGCGTGGGCAGTGGGAAGGTCAGGCGCGCGAGGCGTTCTCGCGCAAGACCGACATCGAACTGACCCGCGAGGAGGTGGCCAGCTGGGATTTCGAGGAGATCCCGGCGCAGGTGCGTTCCGACGGCGGCCTGATCGCGTTCCCGGCGCTGGTCGATCTGGGCGAGACGGTGGCGTTGCGCGTGTTCGAGCGCAGCGACGAGGCGCGCGCGGCGCACCGGCAGGGTGTGGTGCGGCTGCTGCGCAACGCACTGGCCAGCGACGCCAAGCAGGCGCGCCGGCGCCTGCCGATCGGCAACGCGCTGGCACTGAAATACGCACCGCTCGGCGGCGTCGATGGCCTGCGCGAGGATCTGCTCGAAGGCGGCTTCGGCGACCTGCTCGAACAGCATGAGCTGGATGCGCGCACGGCTGGTGTATTCGAAAAGCTGCGCATGCAGTTTTCGCGCGAGCTGTTCGGTGCCGGCGTCGAACGGCTGAAGCTGGCCGAGCCGATCATCGAGGCACAGGCCGAGCTGAAGCCGTGGCTGCAGCCACCCTTGCTGGGTTTCGCGCGTGCCAGCTACGACGACCTGCGCGAACAGTTCGACGCCCTGCTGACGCCGGGCTTCCTGCGCGAGCTGCCGACGGCACGACTGGCGCATTACCCGCGTTACCTCAAGGCGATGCGCCTGCGCGGCGAGCGGTTGCGCCAGGATCCGGCGAAGGATCAGCAGCGCATGCTGCAGGTCATGCCGTACTGGCGTGCGTACCTGCAGCAGCGGGCCGCCGGCGTCGACACGGCGGATCTGGCCGAACTGCGCTGGCTGATCGAGGAATGGCGCGTCTCGCTGTTCGCGCAGGAACTGAAGACCGCCGAGCCGGTGTCGGCGAAGCGGCTGGCGAAGGCGCTGGCGGCGCTGCCCTGAGACGGTGCTTCAATGCACGCGCTGGACGTGCGCATCGCCATTGCAGCCATCCACAAACATCAACCAGTTGCCCATCAACGACGGTTTGATCTTGACTGCGGGCTTGTCGGCGCTCAGGCAGGAAGGTGAGTCTGAGTCGGTCTGCTTCCAGACCTGGCCATTGTCCAGGGTGAATTGACTGTGGCCGCTCCAGCCTTCGAAATGTCCGGCAAGATGTGCTGTGATCTTGTGGCGACTGTGCTCATCGGTATAGAACACCGGGTTGCCGCTGGCGTCGACCACGCGTGTGGTGGCCTTGGCATGCGTGCGCAGCCAATTGTCGAGGTTGCCGAGTTCCTGCGGTGACAGCTTGTCCAGTCCGGCAGCCTTGAACTCGTCGCTGGTCATGCGCTGCTGCAACCCCGATGTCTCCTGTGCCTGCACGGACAGGCCATACAGCGGCAGGGCGAGCAGGATCAACAGGATCGAGCGACGGGTGCGGGTCATCATGGGGGTGAATCCTCTGAACGCGGCAGACCGCGGGATGGGGTGGGCATGGTGAACGATTCTGCGCGGTAAGTCGCCCTCAAGCCAAGCGCTTTACGCATGACTCGCGCATTCCCCGCGAAGGTTGCAAGGGACATCCCGGCTCTGCGGCTAAGATGGTCATCTGTACCGGACAGTCGCCTCATGGCCCAAGTCGCGAAACCTTCCAGCCTGCTGCAGTGGCGCGACCGCGCCGGCACGCTGCCGCCGTTGCTGGCCGAGGCGCTGCAGGCCTGCGCCGCGCATCCGGTGGATGAGGCCGAGTGCTGCGACGTGCTCGACCTGCTGGGCATGCTCGGTTGCGATGCGCAGACCCAGGCGGCGGCGTTGTGGTTCGAGCTGGCGCGGGTCGATCCGGCGTTGTGGGAGACCCGGCGGACGGGCATGCCGGCCGACCTGCAGCGACTGGTCGGCGGCCAGCAGGCGGCCGAACAGGTGTGGGCACTGCATGCGCAACGCGCGCCGGAGGGTGCGGCCGAAGGCCTGCGCCGATTGCTGCTGGCGATCGTGCGCGACCTGCGCGTGGTCTTCGTGCTGCTGGCGCGGCAGCTGGCGCGGATGCGCGCGGCAGCGGCGCTGCCGGCGGAGCAGGGTGCCGCACTGGCGCGACTGACCCGCGACATCCATGCGCCGCTGGCGAACCGGCTCGGCATCTGGCAGTTGAAGTGGGAGCTGGAGGATCTGGCCTTCCGTTTCCTGCAGCCGGATGTCTACCAGCGCATCGCCAGGCTGCTCGATGAGCGGCGTGCCGATCGCGAAGGTTTCATCCGCGATTCGCTGAGCGAACTCCAGCAGGCGCTGGAGGCCGCCGGCATCCGTGCGGAACTGGCCGGGCGGCCGAAGCACATCTATTCGATCTGGAAGAAGATGCAGCGCAAGGCGCTGGACTTCTCCGACCTGTACGACATCCGCGCGGTGCGCGTGCTGGTCGACAACGTGACCGACTGTTACGCCGCACTCGGCGTGGTGCATGCGCGCTGGCCGCATCTGCCCGGCGAGTTCGACGACTACATCGCGCGGCCCAAGGGCAACGGCTACCGGTCGCTGCACACGGCGGTGCTGGGGCCGGCCGGGCGGACGCTGGAAGTGCAGATCCGTACCCACGAGATGCACCACGCGAACGAGCTCGGTGTGGCCGCGCACTGGCGCTACAAGGAAGGCGGCAGCGGCGATGCCGAATTCGAGGCGAAGATCGCTTGGATGCGCAAGTTGCTGGAACCGCGCGGCGGCGACGACAGCGCACTGGCCGCCGACCTGCATACCGAGCTGCTGGAAGATCGCGTCTACCTGCTGACGCCCAAGGGCGAGGTGTTCGATCTGGCACGCGGTTCGACCGTGCTGGACTTTGCCTACCTGGTGCATACCGAAGTCGGCCATCGCTGCCGCGGCGCCAAGGTCAACGGCCGCATCGTGCCGCTGACGTTCCAGCCGCAAAGTGGCGACCGGGTGGAGATCCTCACCACCAAGCTGGGCGAGCCCAGCCGCGA
>DAIMGD010000166.1:0-5519 GCA_036724165.1 Rhodanobacter sp. | reverse complement strand
CGAACACGCGCTCGCCCAGCGCGCGGTTGCCGCCGTTGCCGAGGAAGGTGTTGGAGAGGAAATCGCCGTCGCCGATCACCACGATGCGCTGCTCGCTCTTGTCCGGGCTCGGCGACAGCCGGCTCAGCGCGAAGCCGAAATCCAGCGGCCCCTTCAGCTCGCCGGCGGCGGCGTCGAAACGGATGTCCGAAGGTTTCGAGTTGTCGATCGGCTTGAACTCGGTCCAGCTCTGCGCGCTGGAGCGCAGGAACGGATAGACCGCCCAGTCGCCATGCGCCACCTGCGCCAGCGCCGAGACCTGCGGGAACAGCGTGGTCAGGGTGAAGCCGCGGGTGATCGCGTTCAGCGGGTAGTCGCCCAGCGCGATCATGCGCGGATCGTGCAGCCCGAGCGCGCTGCCGGAACCATCGACCAGCACGCCGGGCAGCACGCGTATGCCGAGCGCATCACTCAGCGGCCTGAGTCCGAGATCGTCATTGGCCGGCTCGCTCAGCCACAACAGGTTGCCGCCATTCTGCACATAGGCGACCAGCGCCTGCACCGCACCCGGTGCCAGGGCCAGCGACGGACTGGCCAGCACCACCAGATCGGTGTGCTGCGGTACCGCACTGACCTGCGCGAAGTTCAGTGGCACCGCGCGCATGCCGCGCGCTTCGAGTTGCCGCATGAACGTGCTCAGGTCGGCGTTCGCCTTGCCATCGGCATGCCGTTCGCCATCGCCACTGACGAACGCGACGATGCGGTCGCTGCCGCGGATCAACCGCTCCAGCGCGTTGCTCAGGCTGCGTTCGTCCAGTTCGTCCAGGCGCTGCTCGCGATCGTGGTAGCGCAGGATCAGCGCGCCGTCGACGGTAATGCCCAGTTCGCGCATCTTCGCCGGATCCAGTTGCGGATCGACGAAGCTCAGTTGGAGGTCCGGCTTGATCCGCTGGTAGCGCTGCAGGAAGCCGGCAATCGTCTGGCGCAGCTCACCCTGCGGGCTGGCATAGCTGACAATGCTCACCGGACCCTTCAGCTGGGCCAGCACGGCGCGGCTTTCCGGGGACAGGCCGATACGACCGTTGGCGGTCCAGTCGGCCTCGCAGGCATAGCGTGTGCTCAGGTAGCCGGCAGCCGCCGTGGCCAGCAGCAGCAGCAGCGCGAACAGCCAGCCGTCCAGACGTCTGAATAAGTGGAGCATCAGCCACGCTCCCTGTCGGCGCCGAGCCGGCGCGTGGCCAAGGCCAGTGACAGCAGTGCCAGCAGCACGAACCAGAGCACGTCGGCGGTCGACACCAGTCCGCGCAGCAAGGGTTGAAGGTGCGTGCTCATCGCCAGCCAGTTGATGGCGCCGCCAGTGATGCCGGCCAGCTGTGCTCCAAGGTTCACGTAAAACAGCAGCAGGGTGATCACCAGGGCCACGGCAGCGGCGATGGCCGGATGCGAGGCGAAGGTCGAACAGGCCACCCCGAGCGCAGCCAGGGCGCCCTGCAGCAGCACCAGCGCCAGGGTGGCGGCGGCCAGTTTGCCCCAGTCGAAACGGGTGGCATGTGCCAGCACCAGCGGCATCGCCAGCGTCAGCATCAGCCACAGCAGCAGCCAGCCCATGATGGCCAGATACTTGCCAAGCACGATGCGCGCAGCGGGAACGCCGGCGGCAAACAGCAGGGGCAGCGTACCGTTGCGGCGTTCGCCGGCGATCACCGACATGCTGAGCAGCGGCACCACCAGGAACGCCAGTTGGGCGAGCTGGGCGAGCAGCGGCACGCTGACCAGGTCGGTAAAGCCGGGACCATCCGGCAGTGCCGCGCGCTGGATCTGTCCGGCCAGAAAGCCGCCCAGCAGCAGGGTGAACACCCACGCCAGCCAGGCCAGCGTAAACGCCGCCAGTACCCATGCCAGCGGGCGTACCACCAGACGGCGCCATTCGAGTCGGGTCACGGCCAGGGTGTCGACGAATGCGCGGCTCATGCGGCGCGTGCCGCAGCGGGGTTGCCGTTCATCGCGATCTCGAAAAAGGTTCGTTCCAGTGCCGCATGGTCATCGCCATGCACCATGCCGTCGTGACGCAGGGTGCCCTCGTGCAGGATCGCGACGCGGTCACACACGGCGGTTACCTCGGTGAGCAGATGGGTGGAGAGGATCACCGCGGTGCCCGCGGCGGCCTGTTCGCGGATCAGCGTGCGCAGCGCGGCGACCTGCACCGGGTCGAGCGCATTGGCCGGTTCGTCCAGCACCAGCAGGGCCGGCCTGTGCAGCAGCGCACAGGCCAGCCCGAGGCGCTGGCGCTGGCCCTGCGACAGCACGCCGGCCAGGCGCCGGGCCAGCGGCTGCAGTTCCAGTCGCGCGATGATCGTCGCGCGGGCCTGTTTCAGTGCGGCGCCACGCAAGCCGCGCAGGTGACCATGCGCGTCCAGATGCTCGCTGACCGTCAGTTCCGGCCACAGCGGGGCACGTTCGGGCAACCAGCCGACCAGCTCGCGCGCCAGTTCCGGCTGTTCCAGGAAATCCGCGCCGTTCAGCTGGATACTGCCGCCGTCCGGACGTAGCGCCCCGGCAATCATCGACAAGGTGGTCGATTTGCCGGCACCGTTGACTCCGAGCAGGCCCAGCACCTGGCCGCGCTGCAGCAGCAGGCTCAGATTCTGCACGGCGGGACGGCCGGCACGCTGGCGGCTGAGTCGATCCAGTCGCAGCATGGGCGTGGCGGATACGTCGGTTGGCAAGGTCATTGCGTGATTGTCACGGCGCCCCCACTGTTTAGACAACAGGCGATTGCCATGCACGTGAACTAACGACGTATTAGCGTCTCCCCCTTGACGGGCTGTTACTATTGTGGGCTAAGCCATGCTGGCGGGTATGGAAACCCCCGATTAGACTGAATCCGTCCCTCACCCGGTGCCCTCCATGCTCGATGCAGTGCTCAATTTCCTCAACAATGGTCTCACCGGCGCAAGCTGGGGCCAGATGCTCGTCTATGTGCTGATCGTGACCCAGCTCACCATCTTCACGGTGACGCTGTACCTGCATCGCAGCCAGACCCATCGCGGCGTGGACTTCCACCCGGTGCTGGCGCATTTCTTCCGTTTCTGGGGCTGGCTGACCACCGGCATGGTCACCCGCGAGTGGGTGGCGGTGCACCGCAAGCACCACGCCAAGGTCGAGACCGAGGAAGATCCGCACAGCCCGATGATCTACGGCATCAAGAAGGTGTTCTGGGACGGCGTCTCGCTGTACCGCGATGCCTGCGAGTCGAAGCAGGACATGGAACAGTATGGCCGCGGCACGCCGGACGACTGGGTCGAGCACAAGGTCTATGGCGCGCATCCGTACTGGGGGCCGACCCTGATGCTGTTCATCAGCGTCGCGTTGTTCGGCGTGATCGGTGCCGCGTTGTGGGCGGTACAGATGGTGTGGATCCCGTTCTGGGCCGCCGGCTTCGTCAACGGCATCGGCCACTGGGCCGGCTACCGCAATTTCGAGAGCGCCGATACCGCGCGCAATCTGATCCCGTGGGGCTTCTGGATCGGCGGTGAAGAGCTGCACAACAATCATCACGCGTTCCCGAGCTCGGCCAAGTTCGCGCTGCGCAAGTGGGAATTCGACATCGGCTGGGCGGCGATCTGCATGTTCCGCGCAGTCGGCCTGGCCAAGGTGTTGCGCGTGGCGCCATCGCTGGACGTGCGCCCGAACGTGCCGCTGCCCGACGCCGAAACGCTGAAGGCGGTACTGACCCATCGCTTCCAGGCAATGACCGACTACTACCGCGGCGTGATCATGCCGACCCTGCGCGATGACGCCCAGCACGCCGGCGAAAGCCTCAAGGCGGTACCGCGCCGCGTGCGTCTGGCACTGGCCGATGGTGGCCGCTGGCTGGACAACGAAACCAATGCGAAGCTGCAGGCGGTGCTGGCCAAGCGTCCGACACTCAACGTTGTCTGCGATTTCCGCAACCGCCTCGCGGCGCTGATGGAACAGCGCGGTGCCGAGCAGGCATTGAAGGGTCTGCAGCAATGGATCCATGAAGCCGAGGAAAGCGGTATCCGTGCGTTGCAGGACTTCGCCCAGCGGCTCAAGGGCTACGCGGTTGCAGCTGCCTGATTCTTTCGGAACAAGGTTTCAGCAGAACCCGCCCGCGTGGCGGGTTTTGTTTTTTTTGGCCATGTGAGGAGGTCCTAAAGCAAGCTCCGAACTTCGTTACTCCGGCTTTCGCCGGGATGACGACAAAATGCAGGTTATCCGGAGTCCCCATGATGCGTCGGACGGGTCATCCGCTCGTGCAAAAGAAAACCCGCCACGAGGGCTAGCCGTTCACTTAACGTGTTGATGGAAATCAGGGCATGAGCTAAAACCCCGGGAGCATCTGCTTTCGGGGTTTTTCTTGGCGAACTATAAAAAGAATCCGGCACTCCCTCGGGTGCCGTTGGCAGTCGGTGATGTGCAGATCAATGCCTGCCGTACACCGGATTGCAGGAATTTCGGCATACCTGCCAGAACGGCGCGATCCAAAGGCGGTGAGCCCTCGGTCGACGGATATAAACGCAGCGGCGAGTCGACGAGCAGCCCTAGCCGGCGATTGATGTTGCAGTGCCTCTATTGCCAGACCTCATCTCAGGTCATGAGCAATGAAGCGATCACACATGAGCGCGATCGCTACTTGCAAGCGCTGGCCATGCCCCTTTCCGGTAGCTGCCCCAAGGAGTCGTGCGAGAGCCATCAACGGCCCGTCGATACCTCTCCGGACCGCTATGTGCGCTTCGGAAGCACCGCGCGCGGATCGCAGCGATACCGGTGTCGGAGCTGCGCGTCGACCTTCACGGTCGCCCCACGGGTGGGGAGACGTTTGCGCCGTCCTGACACATCTGTGCTGGTGTTCCGATTGCTGATGAACAAGTCACCGATGCGGCGCATTTGTGAAGTAGCGGACATCCACCCTAAAACCTTGTACCAGCGCATTGGTCTGATCCATGCGCGAACGCAACGCGTCGCAGCGATGCATGAGCGCCGTTTGCTTGATGGTTTGATGATCGAACACATGCACTTGGCGGTAGATCGTCAGGATCATACGTTTAACTGGGGCAGCCACCTGGACCGGCGCTCAGTGATCTTGAAGGCGATAGCAAGTGCCGACGCGCGCTCCGGCTACGTCATTGCGCAACATCTGAACTTCGACGCGACCATCGATCCATGGGAAGCGGAACTGGACGCGCGAGCTGTCGGAGATCCCCAGCAGCGGCATGCCGCATTTACGAAGTGGGCACGTGTGCGTTTGCCCAGTCAATATGCTGACGCCGGCGGCGCATTACCCGAGGTCGATCCCACGACTGCGGCGCCTGCGAAGGGGATTCAGGTCCATGAGAGTTACGCCATGACGGGTCACTTTCTCTTTCTCGAGCGACTGCTCCGCGGTGTGCGACACCTGCAATTTTCGCTTGATCAAGAGCCGCTTATTCGTACAGCGTGCTTACTTAGCTTCGCCCCGCGCGTGCGAGTCGGGACAGTTCTGGCGTATCTGGTCAACATCGACAAAACGCTTACCG
>DAIMGD010000165.1:0-5541 GCA_036724165.1 Rhodanobacter sp. | reverse complement strand
GCCAGCAGCAGGGCTTCGGCGCCATGCTCAGTTTCGAGCTGGAAGGCGACGTGACGCAGATCGAGGCGTTCGTCGACGGGCTTGAGTATTTTTCACTGGCCGAGTCGCTGGGCGGGGTGGAGAGCCTGGTTGCGCATCCGGCCTCGATGACCCATGCGTCGATGGCGGTGGAGGCACGCCGTACCGCCGGTATCGCCGACAGCCTGCTGCGCCTGTCGGTGGGCATCGAGGATGGCGATGACCTGCTGCGCGATCTAGAAGCGGCACTGCTGCGCGCGGCCACCGTGGAAAAATCCAAACGCCGGGTGATCGCATGAATGCGGTGCTGGACGTTGCGGCCACTGTGGGAGCGGCTCCAGCCGCGATCACGCGCGGGACAATCGCGGCTGAAGCCGCTTCCACCAAGGCGTCGGTCGCTCCCGGCATCGCGATCGTGCTGCTCGGCACCGGCGTGGTCGGCGGCGCGCTGCTGAAACTGCTCAACACCTCCGCGGCGACGTCGCTGCGCCTGGTCGGTGCGGCCAATTCGCGGCGCCAGCAGACCGACCCGATCAGCCTGGCCAGCCGCAGCCTGCGCGAGCGATTGAACGGCCAGGGCGATCCGCGCGACAACGCGATCCTGCTGGCCGCGCTGGATGCCAGCGGCGCGTCGGCCAAGGTGATCGTCGATGCCACCGCCAGCGCGGCGCTGGCCGCGCGCCACGCCGAGTGGCTGGCGCGCGGCTATCACGTGGTCACCGCGAACAAGGCGCTGGCCGGCGGCGAACTGGCCGGCTGGCGCGCGCTGCAGGAGGCGACCGTCGATGGCGGTCGCTACGGTGATTCGGCCACGGTCGGTGCGGGCCTGCCGGTGCTGTCCACGCTGCGTCGCTTGCGCAGTTGCGGCGACCGCCTGCTCACGCTGGAAGGCGTGTTCTCCGGTTCGCTGTCGTGGCTGTTCAATCAGTACGACGGCAGCCGGCCGTTCTCCGCGCTGCTGCGCGAGGCGCGCCAGCTCGGCTATACCGAGCCGGATCCGCGCTCGGATCTTTCCGGCGAGGACGTCGCGCGCAAGCTGCTGATCATCGCCCGCAACGCCGGCTACGCACTCGGCACCGACGAGGTGGATGTGCAGGGTCTGGTGCCCGAGCCGCTGCGCGCGCTGGATACCGAGTCGTTCCTGGCCCGGCTGGAGGAACTGGACGCGCCGCTCGCCTGGCTGCATGCCGAAGCGAAGTCGCACGGCTGCGTGTTGCGCTTCCTCGCCCGCCTCAACCAGCGCGGCCGCGCGCGCGTCGGCCTGGTCGAAGTGCCGCTGACCCATCCCGCCGCGCGGCTCTACGGCACCGACAACCAGTTCGCCTTCACCACCACCCGTTACAACAGCCAGCCGCTGGTGATCCAGGGCCCGGGCGCGGGTCCGGAAGTGACCGCGCAGGCCTTGCTCGGCGATCTGCTGGCGCTGGGCGGCTGAGCTGATCCGCTTCGCCGGTGGCCCGGGCAAGGCCGGCGATCGGTCGAATGGCTGCCGGCGCGCGACGGATTTCCCATCACATCGCGATGACGTGGGGCGCGCCACCGTGCGCCTCAGCGGAGTGTTCATCCGCTCACTCATCGTCACTGTCTGGAGGGAATTCCATGTCTCAGATCACCAAGCCACCTGAGCTGCGCGATGCCGGCAAACAGCGTGGCGGCATCGGCTACGTACTGCTGTGGTTCCTCGGCGTGCCGATTCCGCTGCTCATCCTGATCGCGCTGCTGCGCGGCTGTGCCTGACCCGGCGCCTGCGGGCATCGTCCATTGAGTCTCAGAGGAATTACGTCATGGCACCCATGAATGAAACTGTTGTTGTCGGATCGTCCGGCACGATTTACCCAAGCACGATTTACCCGGGCATGAGCTGGGGCACGATCATCGCCGGCTGGCTGGTCGCCACCGCGGTGGCCGGCCTGCTGTATGTCGCCGGGCTGGCGCTGGGCTTCGCGGCGTTCAACCCGCATGACATGGCGGGCGCCGCCAAGGGCATCGGCGTCGGTACGGCGATCTGGCTGATCGTGACGTGGATGGCGGGCCTGTTCGTCGGCGGCATGTTTGCCAGCTGGTTCGATGGCAAGTCGGATGAAACCATGGGCAGCATGCACGGCATCGCCGTATGGGCGCTGTCGATCACCGCCACCGCGGTATGGCTGTCGCTTGGGCTGGGTCAGGCGATGCATCATCGCGCGCCGATGGATCGGGGCGGCCACATGGCGATGGGCGCCGCCGCTGCCGGCGACAACGATGCCTTGCTGATCCTGCAGGCGAATGTGCGTCGGCTGACCGGGCATTCACAGAACGATGCCAGGCCGGAGATGCACGGCAATGCGGACGAGGCCGTGGTGGCCTCCATCCTCGGCAACCGCACCGACACGGCGCGGGCGCTGTTGATGGCCGACGGCGTTTCGTCGGAAACGATCGACCAGACGCTGCCGCGCCTGGCCACCGAAGCCAGCGCAGCGAATGCCAGGCTCAGGGCGGATGCCGATCGCGCCGCGCATTACACCTCGATGGCATTGTGGATCGCGTTCCTGGCCGGCTTGCTGGCCCTGCTGGCCGCCGCGATCGGTGGCTGGATGGGCGCCGGCAATGTGCACCGCGTCTATCACCTGCGTCGCTACGAGGGTCGGCCGTACCGGAACCTCTGATCCAGATAAGTCCCGCCGCCTGCCGCCGGGTAGTTCTCGGGCAGCGGGCGACGACCTCGGCAATAAAAAACGCGCGGTTCATCACCGCGCGTTTTTTGTTTCGATCAGCGGGGAAGGTCAGTGCCCGGTGATCCGCTCCGCCGTTTCCTCATCCGGTGGCACCAGCGGCGCCAGCGGATCGACTTGCGCTTCCAGCTGCGCCGCTTCCACCGACGGCGTGCGCCAGCCGGACTTCACGCCCCACAGATAGAACACCAGGCCGATCACCGCAACGATGACCAGGTCCCAGCCGTAAGGCAGGTAGCCAAGACCGCCGAACTTGGTGCTGCCGATATGTGAAACGACGGCGAGCGTGATCAGGTAGAACACCAGCCACCACGCGCCCCTCATCTGGCGGGCGAAATCGTGCCAACCGCTCTTCCACTGGTAATAGATGTAGATCGGCAACGCGACCACGATCAGCAGGATGATCTTGCCGGTGAGTGGCCACTTGGCCCAGTACAGCAGTTCGGCCGACATGATGAAGGCGATGCCGGCGATGACCGGCAGGGCGACGAGGCGGAACGGGCGATGCAGCTCCGGTGCGGTGCGACGCAGCGTCATCACGCTGACCGGGCCGGTCAGATAGGAAATGATCGTGGCCACCGAGATCACCGCGGCCAGCGAATCCCAGCCGCGGAAAAAGAACAGGAACAGGAACGACACCGCCAGGTTCAGCCACATCGCCGGGCGCGGCACCCCCCAGCGCGGATCGATGCGGCCGAGGATTTTCGGCAGCGTGCCGTTGCGCTCCATGCCGTAGATCATGCGGGCGGTGGAGGCGGTGTAGGTCATGCCGGTGCCGCTGGGGCTGACGAACGCATCGGCGTACAGCAGGATCGCCAGCCAGTTGAGATTGACGATGACCGCCAGCTCGGCGAACGGCGAGCTGAAGTTGATGCCATGCCAGCCGGCCTTGGCGAGCAGGTCGTGCGGCACCGAACCGAGATAGGCGATCTGCAGCAGTACGTACACCACCGTCGCGATCAAGATCGCGCCGATAATGGCGAACGGGATGCTCTTGCCCGGATTGCGCGCTTCGCCGGCCAGATTCACCGGACTCTGAAAGCCGTTGAAGCTGAAAACGATGCCGGCGGTGGCGACGGCGGTAAGGATCGCCGCGAAGTCATTGGTGTGGCTGCCGCCGTTGATGCCGACCGAGAAGTTTTCGCGATGGAAGCCGCTGGCGATCAGCGCGATGCCGGTGGCTGCGGGGATCACCAACTTGATGATGGTGATGATGCTGTTGGAACGCGCGAACAGCTTCACGCTCCAGAAGTTGAGCAGGAAATAAATCACCACCAGCACGGCGGCGATGCCCAGGCCGGTGTGACTGAGTTCCCCATGCGCGCCGGGCACCCGGTGATAGAGATCTTGCGCCCACTGCCACTGCCAGCCGGACATGTACTGCACCGACGCTTCGGCCTCCACCGGAATGACCGAGACGATCGCGATCCAGTTCGACCATGCGGCGATGAAACCGACTAGCGAACCGTGCGAGTAGTGGCCATAGCGCACCATGCCGCCGGACTCGGGAAACATCGCGCCCAGCTCGGCGTAGGTCAGCGCGATCGACATGATGATCGCAGCACCCAGCACCCACGCCCAGATCGCACCGGGCCCGGCCAGCTTGGCGGCGTTCCAAGCACCGAACAGCCAACCGGAGCCGATGATCGAGCCCAGGCCGGTGAACATCAGGGCCATCGGGCCGACATCGCGACGAAGGGGACTGGATGAGGACATGCGGGCTCCGGGAATCAAGCGGGTTAAGACGCCGCCACCCGGACGGCACAAGGCGCCGATGATGACAGACCGCTTACTGGGCTGTCAGCCTGCCGGGATCCATGTCTTGATTATGCGGGCCAGCAATGACCTTCTGAGGGCCGCATGCCGACGCATGCGGCGGCCTGGGGGAACGGGCCTGATGACGCGAGCCAGCTGAAATCTGGACAAGCTTTCAGGCGGCGATGCCGACTTCAATCTCCAAGCGTCAGGCCGCCTTGGGACTGTGCCGTCGGCGCGGCGCGCGTGCGTGAAAACGCCAGCAGCTCGCCCAGTCGCGCGCCTTGCTGGCGCCAGTCGTGGAACAGCGATTCGCCGATCAGCGCGTAGTACCAGCAACGCTCGCCGCGTTGCTCGGCATCGAGTGTATTGATCCGCTCGCACCAGGTCGTGGCCGCTTTCAGCTTGCGCTGCACGTTGGGATGGCTGACCTGCTCCTGCGCCTTGGTTTCGACCAGATAGATGCCGTCCGCCGTGCGCACCAGGAAATCCGGGATGTAGAACGCGGGCAGTCCGTCGTCCTTGACGTAGCGCAGCCGCGCGAAGTCGTGACGGTTCTCGCTGATCTTGCAGAACGCTTCCACGCCGGCGTCGGTCTGCGCCCATTCGATGAATGCGCGCTCCAGCCCGCCGCTGCGGGTCGGGTAGGGCAGCCGCGTATAGATGCACTTGGACACTTCCAGCGAGGCGCTCTCGCGCACCATCAGTTTGGTTACCTCGGACAGACGACGATGACGTACTTCGGTGGCGCCGGTGATGGTGTGCTCCTCGGCGCGCACCAGTGCCAACCCGAAGATCCGCACGATGTGTTCGATGACCGGCTGCAGCAGAAGCAAGCGCCAGCCCTCATCCACGAACGGTTCGAAGGATTCACCGAACAGCCGTTCGCGGATGTAGTCGTCCAATGCGGTGGCAAGTGCGGCGGTGTTCATCTGCAGATACGGCAGATCCAGATGCTGGGCGATCTTGTTGCCCTTCGGCAGCGGCTGGCTCAGCGCCTGGCCGATGCGGCGACCGATCCGACCCCAGACCGGTCCGCCGGAGCGATGCAGATCCC
>DAIMGD010000164.1:0-5550 GCA_036724165.1 Rhodanobacter sp. | reverse complement strand
TGCTGTTGAACAGGAAGTGCGGGCGGATGCGCGCCTGCAGCGCCTCGACCTGCGCGCGGGTGACCGCGGCCAGCCGCGCCTGCCACTGCGCCAGCACGTAGAAGTAGCGCAGCATCGCCGCGCCGAGCAGCGCGGCGATCACCACGTTGTCGCGCACGAACGCGAGCATGCCGGCATGGATCAGGTGCAGCTGCAGCGCACCGTCGAGCCAGCGCGCCAGCGCGCTGGCGACGATCACGATCAGCACGATCAGCAGCCACACGCCGACATACGGCGTGCGCCCGGGCAGCCGCTGCAGCAGCGTGCGCCACTTGCACAGCGCCACCGCGATCACCAGGGCGAGCCACGTCACGAACAGCATGCTGACGCTGTAGGCGGCCCAGTCGCGCTGGTTGTCGCGCGCCAGCCACATCACCGTCACCGTCAGCGCACCGACCACGAACAACGCGAACAGCGCCGGCAGCTGGCAGAAATCCGGCAGCGGACTGTGTTCGACACGGCTGCGTGGGCCGCTGGCGGTGGTGGATGCGCGCATGCGGGCAAGTATGCCGCATGCGCGGGTAGCGCTAGCTCCTAAGCCACGAGCTCCTAAGCCACGCGTTGCCCGAGCCAGCGGCGCAGGTCGCTGATTTCCTCGGGGTAGACCGCGTGCGCCATCAGGTAGGTATGCCAGTCCACGGCGTAACCCAGCGACTGCAGCAGCTCGTGCGACGTGATGCCGCGCTGCAGTGCCACCACCGGATCGAGCGTGCCGTGGCCCCAGAAGATGGGTATCGCCGCATTCGCCGCGCTGCGTTCGGTGGCGAGTGCCGCATGCATCGGCAGGTACGTCGACAGCGCGATGATGCCGGCCAGCTTTTCCGCATGGCGCAGGCCGACTGCCAGCGCGATCGCGCCGCCCTGCGAGAAGCCGGCCAGCACGATGCGTTCGCTCGGTACGCCGCGAGCGTGCTCGCGGGCGATCAGGGTTTCCACTTCGCCCATCGAGGCGCGCATGCCCGCCTCGTCCTGCCGCGCATCGAGGTCGAACGCGGCGATGTCGTACCAGGCGCGCATCGACATGCCGTTGTTGATCGTCACCGGCCGCACCGGCGCATGCGGAAACACGAAGCGCAGCGGCGGCCAGGCGGCGTCCACCAGCTGCGGCACGATCGGCGCGAAGTCATTGCCGTCGGCGCCGAGGCCATGCAGCCAGATCACGCTATGGCTCGGATGGGCGGCGGTTTCGAGTTCGTAGGCGGGCAGGGTCATAGGCGGTGGCCGGCATCGTGTTGATGGAAGCATCAGAGCTTAGCGTGTCGCGACATGAGCCTGCGATGCGCGCAGTTCGCGGCAACAAGGCAACAAAGATAACAAGAAGCGGGCGTGTTGCCACCTCGCCACCCCTGACTTATGGCACGGCTGGCCGCGCGATGCCGCCACGCTCGGTTATGCTGAATTTTTTGTTCGGGAACATGCTCATGCGCCGATTGCTGCTTGCCGCTCTGGTTGCCTTCTGTGTCGCGCCGGTGGGTGCCGCCACCCCGCCGGCATCGGGTCCGCTCGACCTGGAAACCATCATGGCCAATCCGGACTGGATCGGGCAGCCGGTGGAGTCGCCGTACTGGAGCGTGGACGGGCACAGCGTGTATTACTCGCTGAAGCGCGACGGCAGCCCGGTCAAGGATCTGTACCGGGTCGATCCGGCCACCGGCAGCAGCGTGAAGCTCGATCCGGCCGCGATGGCGCAGGCCGACGGTCCGGCCGTGTTCGATCATGCGCACCGGCACGCGGCGTTCGTGCTGCACGGCGACGTGTTCGTGGTGGATCTGGCCAGCGGCCGGCGCGTGCAGGTGACGTCCACCCCGGCCAAGGAATCCGCTCCGCAATTTTCCGCCGACGGGCGCGCGCTGCAGTTCCGCGCCGGCAATGACTGGTATCGCTACGACCTCGCCAGTGGCGTCAGCGCGCCCGCGGCAGTGCTGAATTTCGCCGATGATCCGCAGGCGAAGAAGCCCGGTGAACTGGCTGACCTGCAGCTGGACCTGTTCAAGACGCTGCGCGAGATCAAGGCCGACAAGCAGGCGCTGCACGACCAGGACAAGGCGCTGGAAGCGGCGGATCCCGGTCGCACGCCGGCGCCGTTCTGGCTGGGCGACAAGGCCAGGGCGATCGATACCGAACTGTCGCCGGACGGCCGCTGGCTGCTGCTGGTCACTGTGCCGAAGGATCACGCCAAGGGCGAAGCGCCGAAGGTCAACCATTACGTCACCGACAGCGGCTACACCGAGTCGAAGGACGCACGCAGCTATGTCGGGCGCAACGATCCGGCGCCGCAGTCGCTGCTGCTGCTGGACCTGCGCAACCACCAGGCGTACCCGTTGAAGACCGACACCCTGCCGGGCATCAAGGACGATCCGCTCAAGGCCTTGCGCAGCCAGGCCGTCGTGGCGCTGGACAAGGCCGGCAAGCATGACGAGGCGAAGGCGTTGAAGGCGCCCGCGCTGCGCGGGGTGCGCATCGTCGCCAACACCGAGGACGGCGGTGGCGGCGGCATCGTGTGGAGCGACGACGGCAGCCGTCTGGCCATCCAGTTGCGCGCGATCGACAACAAGGACCGCTGGATCGCCAACGTCGATTTCACCAATCACGCGCTGGTCGAGCAGCAGCGGCTCAGCGACGCCGCGTGGATCAACTGGAACTTCAACGATTTCGGCTGGCTCAAGGACAACCGCACGCTGTGGTACCTGAGCGAGCAGAGCGGTTACTCGCAGCTGTACAGCAAGCCGCTCGACGGCAAGGCCAGCGCCTTGACGAGCGGACACTACGAGGTCAGCCATCCGCTGCTCAGCGATGACGGCCAGTGGTTCTACGTGCGTACCAACCAGGTCGCGCCGTACAGCTATGACGTCTACCGGTTGCCGGTTGGCGGCGGCGCACTGACCCGGATCACCCGCTATCAGGGCATGGACGACTTCAGCCTGTCGCCGGACGGCAGCCAGCTCGCCGTGTTGCATTCGTCACCCTACGTGTTCCCGCAACTGGCGGTGCAGTCGAGTGCCGGCGGCGAGCCGCACGAACTGACCAGCAGCATGAAGCCGGCGTACACCGCGCATGCGTGGATCGCACCGAAGATCGTCGAGATCCCGTCCAGCCACGGCGCCGGCGTGATCTACGCGAAATACTACGGCCCGGCCGACGAGAGCGAGGCGGCGCAGCGGCCGGCGGTGTTGTTCGTGCACGGCGCCGGCTACCTGCAGGACGTCACGCTGTCGTCGACCTATTACTTCCGCGAGCAGATGTTCAACAACCTGCTGGTGCAGCAGGGTTACGTGGTGCTGGACATGGACTACCGCGCCTCCGAAGGTTACGGCCGCGCCTGGCGCACCGCGATCTACCAGCACATGGGCCATCCGGAACTGGAAGACCTGCTCGACGGCAAGGCGTGGCTGGTCAAGCACCACGCCGTCGATCCGCAACGCGTGGCCATCTACGGCGGCAGCTACGGCGGCTTCATGACCGAGATGGCCTTGCTGCGTGCACCTGGCGAATTCGCCGCCGGCGCCGCGCTGCGCGCACCGTCGGACTGGACCAGCTACAACCACGAGTACACCGCCAACATCCTCAACGACCCGCAGCTCGATCCGCAGGCGTACCAGACCAGCTCGCCGATCGAGTTCGCGGCGAACCTGCGCGACCCGCTGCTGATCGAGCACGGCCTGATCGACGACAACGTGATGACCAGCGACTCGATCCGCCTGTACCAGCGCTTGATCGAACTGCACAAGCAGAACTTCTGGATCTCGCTGTACCCGATGGAGCGTCACGACTTCGTGCATCCGGATTCGTGGCACGACGAGTATCGGCGGATTGACGAACTGTTCGAGACGTATGTGAAGCCGCAGAAGGGCAATTCTGCGCATTGAGGACAGCGTTGCTTCAACGTGCGGCGTGGTTGGGCATGGGCTTTCTTGACCACGCCGCTGGTTGCGGCTTCATGCATGAAGCCGCAACCGTCATTCATGACGACGGGACAGGGCATCTCGCCGAGTCGCGCTGATCACGCGAGCCTTTACAAGGAAGCTTGCGAGAAGCACAACGAATCATTCGCATGAGCGAGGACGTCCGCATAGCGCTTGAGCGGGGCGCCTCCGAATCCGAGCGACTCCAAAGTCATGGCGCCGAGCCTGATGAGGCCAGCGGGCTTCGTTCCGGCTTGATCGCAGCCGCGCCTGAGAAAATGGTGAAGGACTTCCAGACGGCGTCATTCCGGCGAAAGCCGGAATCCATTTGCACTTCTGTAGCCTCAACATGGATCCCGGCTTTCGCCGGGATGACGGCAAAGAGCAGCTGATTCGCAGCTCTGTTGAACCGTAAGGCCTCGCACACCCGCAGCCTTGCGACGCCGTATGTAATACACGGCGCCGCAACCTCCGTAGCAGGCTTCGGAGTCCTTGCCGGATCACTTGACCACCACGGTCCCGCTCATGCCGGGGTGGAACTTGCAGAAGAACAGCAGCGTGCCAGCCACCGCCGTGATGCGTCCGCTGGCGCCGGGTTTCATGTCGACATCGAAGCGGCCGTCGCGCGCGGTGGCGCTGTGCTCGAAGATGTCGTGGTTGACCCATTCGATGACGTCACCGGCATGCACGTCGGTCGGCATCGGGCCGTACTGCATCTTGTCGATCACGATCACATGCACCGCGTGTGCGGGAGCCCTGGCGGCGGCCGGCGTGACGCCGGCCAGCGCCGCCAGCGCAGCGGCCATCAGAACCAACGTGCGCAACATGGAGATTTCTCAGTGCAACTGGCGGGCAAGCTGCTCGGCGTGCGCCTGGTGTTCCTGGAACAGCTTCAGGCCGGTTTCCAGCAGCGACTTCAGCGCCGCATTCTGTGCTGACGGAATCAACGTGCCGCTCAATGCGCCGTTGACGGTCTTGTGATACGCCACTTCGTTGTCGACGTAGGCCTTGTCGAACGCGCCGCCATCGAGCATGGAAAGTTTCTTCAGCTCGTCGGTGGCACCGTTCGACAGCGCCTCGCTGGTCGGATTGTTTTCCGGCGTCACGCCCAGCTTCTTCACCAGCGCCAGCGCCTGATCGTTGACGGCGGCATGGTCGCGCGCCATTTCCTCGGCGAACGCACGCACGTCCTTGTTGCCGGATTTTTTCAGCGCCTGTCTGGCCGCGGTGATGTCGATCACGCCGGCGGTATAGGCGATGTGCGAGATCTGCGCGTCGTTGATGGCCGGTGCCGGGCTGGCGGCAGCCGGGGTCTGGGCCTGCACGCTGGCAGCGGAGGCAAGCAGGAGCTTCGCAAAGAGCATCGCGACTGAAGTCGCTCCCACCGGCTCTTCGTGCACGACGGGATTCAGGCGGGTCGGTGCAAACCGGCCGCTTCGCGTGCCAGCAGTTCGATCGCGGACCAGTCGCCGCCGGCGAGCAGGTTTTTCGGAGTCAGCCACGAGCCGCCGACGCAGATCACGTTTGGCAGCGCGAGAAAATCCGCCGCGTTGCCCAGGCTGATGCCGCCGGTGGGGCAGAAGCGGATCTGCGGCAGCGGGCTGGCCCA
>DAIMGD010000163.1:0-5553 GCA_036724165.1 Rhodanobacter sp. | reverse complement strand
CGAACCCTCGTCAGTAGCTTGGGAAGCTACAGCTCTACCATTGAGCTACACCCGCGTTGACCGGCGGATGGTAACGCGGGACTCGCGCGGTGGGAACTGCGGGCCATCCGGAAGTTTTCAGCGGGTCCGCCATGACCAGCCGAACAGCGCATGAATCGCGGATGGCGGCCAGCTGAATCGACCGCGACACCCACCAGCCAGAGCAGCCTCGGCCGGAACCTTTACGTGTGCATAATCGCGCCGGTGCTTCCAGCCGCGTTTCTGCTCAGGTTGATGGATGCACTGATTACGCGCGGCATCTGTCGCGCTCACGGCCCGGAGAACGTCATGCGTGTGCTCGCCAAGGTTATTGCACCACTGCGCCGCCGGTGGCGACCCGTGTCGGTGTTGCTGTTGTGCGCGCTCACGGGCATGGCGCTGGCGCAATCCGGCGGCGACGACAGTGCCGCCGATCCACCCGGTCGGGTGGCGCGGTTGTCGTACATCGCCGGCGACCTCGGTTTTCTCCCGGCAGGCGCGCAAGACTGGAGCGACGCCAGCATCAATCGCCCGCTGACCACCGGCGATCGCCTGTCCAGCGGACAGGATGCCCGCGCCGAGCTGGAGCTGGACGGCGCGACGCTGCGCATCGACGGGCAGACCGACTTCGGCCTGCTCGACCTGAATGACCAGCTGGCCCAGCTCGAACTGACCCAGGGCACGCTCAACCTCAGCGTGCGCCAGCTGGATCAAGGGCAGAGCTACGAGATCGACACGCCGACCATGGCCCTGGTGGTCGATCAGCCCGGTACCTTCCGGGTGGATATCGATAACGACGGCAGCACCCAGGTTACCGCCTTCGATGGCAGTGCCACCGTGTATGGCGAGAACAACGCACAGCGCGCGATCGATCCCGGCCGCAGTTACCGCATCAACGATTCCAACCTGAGCGCCATCGCGATCAACCAGCTCGATGGCGGCGACGCGTTCGATGCGTGGTGCAGCGACCGCGACCGGCGCTATGCGCAGACGACCAGCAGCCAGTATGTGTCCGCCGATGTGGTCGGCGCGCAGGATCTGGATCAGTACGGCGATTGGGAGACCAGCGACGACTACGGTGCCGTGTGGTATCCGTCGAATGTCGGCAGCGACTGGGCGCCCTACCGCGATGGTCATTGGGCGTATATCGGGCCATGGGGCTGGAGCTGGGTGGACGATTCCCGCTGGGGCTTCGCGCCGTATCACTACGGCCGCTGGGCCTACACCCACCGTGGCTGGGGCTGGATCCCGGGGCCGCGCGGAGTACGTTCGATCTATGCACCGGCCCTGGTCGCCTTCGTCGGCGGTGGTGGCTGGGCGGCCGGTGTCGGCGGCCCGGTGGGCTGGTTCCCGCTCGGTCCCGGCGAGATCTACAACCCGTGGTATCACGCCAGCCGCCGCTACTACAGCAACCTCAACCTCGGCGGCCTGCGCGGATATCGCGGGCACGACCGCAGCACGATCGCCCGAAGCATCGACAATCACTACAACAGTTACCGCAACGGTTCGCCGCCGCGTGGCGAACACTATGCCAATCGCGACGCGCCACGCGGCTTCACGGCCATACCGGGGCGGAGCTTTGCCGGCGGGCAGCATGTGCAACGCGACCTGCTGCACATCGATCGGCATCAGCTCGCCACTTCCTCGGTACTGCCGCGCGGCACCAACCTGCGCCCCGCGGCAGGCAGCCTGGCACCGGTGCGCGGCGCGCATGCCCGTGCCTTGCCGACGAACGGCTTCAATCGTGAAGTGGTCGCACGCCACGCCCCACCGGTCCAGTCCAGCGGACGTCGTTTCGATCCGACCACCCGTGTGGCCGGCGCGCAACGCGCCAGCACTTATGGCGCCAGCGTAAGGGTATTGAACGCCGCTGGCCCCGCCGATCAGGCAGGCAGCAATCGGGTAGGCAATCCGCGTGGCGCCGCAGGCAATTCGCGCTGGCCTTTCGGTACGCCAGGCAGCCCGTCGCGCAACCTGCCGCCCACCTCGAATGTCGCTGCGGGCACGCCGACGGACATGCAAAACCGCGATCCCGTCCGACTCCGCCAGGGCGAGTTGCCGTCGGCACGTTTCGCCCATCCGCCATCTGACCGCAACGCTGCCGGGCAGCGCGAGCCGATGCCCCGGTCGGGGGTGAGCTATATCTCCAATGCCGGCGACAACCAGCCGCGGACGATCTATCGCGGCCCGCAAACACTGCCGCAGGTACCACAGATCCAGCGTGCCACGCCGATCAATTCGCCATTGCCAAGCAATGATGGACGCAGCCCGCGCTACGAAACTGCACGCTCGACGCCCAACGACGTGCCACCGGTTCGCGATGACACCAGGACGCCGCGTTTCGAACGCGCCGGCAATGCACCGCGCGCCGATGTCCGCGAGCAACCGCGTGCGATGCCCGAGCCCGTGCGGCAGGACTATCAACCCCGCTACCAGCAGCAGCCACGCGCCGCGCCGCAATACGTGCAGCAGCCGCCCCGCGCCGAAATGGTCCGCCCGCAGCGCGAAGCAGCACCACGACCGGCGGCAGCGCCGCGCGAACGTGCGGCCAACAAGAACGAACAGCAGCACTGATCACGCCATCCAGCAGTCGCCTCGGCCCAGGACCCGCATGACCGGGCCCCGGGCTGTCGTGCACGACGTCGTGGACCCGGCTTGAATCGGCGCGCACTCCGGCAGCCGCTACAATGTCCGCATGCACATCACGCTCAATGGCCATCCGCGCGACTGCGCCGCCAGCATCACTGTTGCCCAGCTGCTGGAACAGGCCGGCTACGCCGATCGTCGGGTGGCAGTGGAGCTGAACCAGGAAATCGTGCCGCGCAGCCTGCATGCCAGCCACGTCCTGGTCGACGGCGACCGGCTTGAAATCGTCCACGCCATCGGCGGTGGTTGAATTCCCGCCACGTCGCTTCACCGAGCCATCGCCACGCCCGCACCCAAGGCACTGCCATGAACCGCCAGACCCTCGCCATCGCCGATCCGCTGATCATTGCCGGCCGGAGCTACAGCTCGCGGCTGCTCACCGGCACCGGCAAGTACAAGGATTTCGGCGAGACCCGCGCCGCCTCGCAAGCCGCCGGCGCCGAGATCGTCACGCTGGCGATCCGCCGCGTGAACATCGGTCAGGACGCCGGCCAGCCGAACCTGCTCGATGCACTGCCGCCGGACCAGTTCACCCTGCTGCCGAATACCGCCGGTTGCTACAACGCGGTCGACGCGGTGCGCACCTGCAAGCTCGCGCGTGAGCTGCTCGACGGCCAGCAGCTGGTGAAGCTGGAAGTGCTCGGCGACCAGCGCACGCTGTTTCCCGACGTGGTGGAAACCTTGAAGGCCGCCGAGATCCTGGTCGCCGACGGTTTCGAGGTGATGGTCTACACCAGCGACGACCCGATCCTGGCCAAGCGTCTCGAAGCGATCGGCTGCATCGCGGTTATGCCGCTGGCCGCGCCGATCGGTTCCGGCCTCGGCATCCAGAACCGCTACAACCTGCTGGAGATCATCGAGAACGCGAGCGTGCCGATCATCGTCGATGCTGGCGTCGGCACCGCCTCCGATGCGGCGATCGCGATGGAGCTGGGCTGCGACGGCGTGCTGATGAACACCGCGATCGCCGGCGCGAAGGATCCGCTGCTGATGGCGCACGCGATGAAGCTGGCCGTCCAGGCCGGCCGCGCCGCGTTCCGCGCCGGGCGCATTCCGCGCAAGCGCTACGCCTCGGCATCCTCGCCGATCGACGGCACGATAGGCTGACCGGACATGAGCGCGCCTGACGACAACGACGACACCCGCAACGTGCCTGACTACATGCGCCGGATCCGCAGTTTCGTGCTGCGCGAAGGCCGCATGACGCCAGCGCAGCAGCGCGCGTTCGATACGCTGTGGTCGCGTTACGGCATCGACTATCGCGGCGCGGCGCACGATTTCGACGCCAGCTTCGGCCGCCACGCGCCCCAGGTGCTGGAAATCGGTTTCGGCAACGGCGAGGCACTGGCCTGGGCCAGCGAGCACGACCCCGCACGCGATTTCATCGGCGTCGAAGTGCACGGCCCCGGCGTCGGTCGGCTGATGAATGCCCTGGCCGCGCGTGACGCCGGCAACGTGCGACTGTACAAACACGACGCGGTGGAAGTGCTCGAACATGAAATCGCCCCCGGCAGCCTGACCGAAGTGCGCATCTGGTTTCCCGATCCGTGGCACAAGAAGCGCCACAACAAGCGCCGATTGATCCAGCCCGCCTTTGCCGGCCTGCTTGCTTCACGCATGGCGCCGGACGGCCTGCTGCATCTGGCCACCGACTGGCAGGCCTATGCCGAACACATGCTCGCGGTGATGGAAGCGGCGCCCGACTGGCGCAATCAGCTCGGCCCCGGCCAATATGCGGAGAAGCCGGAGTGGCGCATCGAGACCCACTTCGAACGACGCGGCCTCAAACTCGGCCACGGCGTGTGGGACCTGCTCTATCGAAGACGCTGAGTGCGCAGCGATGCGGCTGCTATTCACCAGCCGGCGCATTACCCCGTTTATACTGAGACGATCCAGACAGGGACGAATCGACGCAGCGTGAAGCTCCCACTGCACATTCCAATCGACCGCTGCCAGCTGCCCTTGCGGGACGTCGGCTGATGGGGCTTTCGCTCACTCCCGAAATGATCCTGGTACTCGGGCTGGTGGGCTTCACCATGCTGATGCTGGTGCTGGAATGGATCCGCGCCGACATGGTGGCGCTGCTGGTGGTGGTGGCGATCGGCCTGACCGGGCTGATCCCCTCCGACCGCGTGTTCAATGGCTTTGCCGGCAACGCGGTGATCGCGATCATCGCCATCATGATCATGGGCGAAGGACTGGATCGCGCCGGCGTGCTCAACCTCACCGCGCGTTTCGTGATGCGCATGGCCGGCGGCGTGGAAGCTCGCCTGGGCCTGGTCATCAACATGGTGGCCAGCCTGTTCAGCGCGATCATCCCCAGCCAGGCGCTCGCCGCGCTGATGATCCCGGTCAGCAGCCGCTTGTCCGCACGCACCGGCGTACCGCTGTCGCGGCTGCTGCTGCCGATGGCGTTCTGCATCCTCACCGCCACCAACACCACCCTGATCGCGAATTCACCGCTGATCGTATTGAACGACCTGATCGCCAGCTCCAACGCGAACCTGGTGCCGGGCGCGCACACGATTCCGAAATTCGGCCTGTTCAGCGTCACCCCGATCGGCCTGACGCTGGCCGTGGTGGGCGTCCTGTATTTCTATCTGTTCGGCCGCAAGCTGCTGCCCGGTCATGAAGACGAACGACTGAAGGTGACCCCCGGCCGCACCGAAAGCTACTTCGCCGAGACGTACGGCATCGGCGGCGAATCCGCCGAGCTCACCGTCACCGCCGAAAGCCCGCTGGTCGGCATGAGCATCGGCGAGGTCGAGCAACTGTATGACGCGCCGCTGATCCTGGCGATCAAGAGCGGCAACGATGCACGCATGGCGCCGCCGGCCGATCATGTGATCTGGGTCGGCTCGGTGCTCGGCGTACTCGGCCCGCGCGAGC
>DAIMGD010000162.1:0-5568 GCA_036724165.1 Rhodanobacter sp. | reverse complement strand
AAAATTTGCGGCTGGCGTCCAGCCGGCGCCCTTGCATGCCGCTGCGGGGCTGCTTGCGGGGTTGGCGCTTGTGGCATCATTGACGGCTTGTGTCCGCGCCCCTTGAACGGAGTTCCGCTACGCCATGCCGATCTTCGAACCTTCGCCGCCGGCCCGCACCGCGATCATGCCGATCGACTTCAAGGTCGCGTGTCATCGCGCTATTGCCTGGCAGCCATTGCCAGCGGTCGCCTGAGCGGAGCGCACCGAGATGGCAGCCGAAGGTTTCCGCGGTCCGAAGCAGCTCTGGAATGCATTCCAGTGGTCGATGAAAGGCTTTCGGGCCGGCTGGCGCCATGAGGCATCGTTCCGGCTCGAAGCCTGCCTGGCGATCGTGCTGGTGCCACTCGGCCTCTGGCTGGGCAACGGTGCGTTGGAAAAACTCGCGCTGATCTTTGCGCCGATGCTGGTGTTGTCGGCCGAGCTGCTGAATTCGGCGATCGAGGCGGTGGTCGACAAGGTCAGCCCGGAGTTCCACGAACTGGCCGGGCGTGCCAAGGACATGGGCTCGGCCGCCGTCTTCGTGCTGCTGGTGCTGGTGGTGCTCAGCTGGGGGCTGGTGCTGCTGCCGCGCTGGTTCTGAGTTGCCGCTCCCGCTCGGGTTTCCGGCTGACCTGCTTCCGGTGTGATTGCGTCCGTGCGGGATGGATGCTGCAATGGCGCTTCATGGCCATGGAGCATCCTGATGAAGACCCTGCGCGTACTGGTTTTATTGCTGATCATCAGCGGCTT
Source organism: Rhodanobacter sp. (assembly GCA_036724165.1). Taxonomy (GTDB): domain Bacteria; phylum Pseudomonadota; class Gammaproteobacteria; order Xanthomonadales; family Rhodanobacteraceae; genus Rhodanobacter. Next base: position 4,797 of record DAIMGD010000162.1, on the reverse strand, counting down.
GTCCGGCTGCGGCTACAACGCCATCCAGCGGCAGGACGAGGCGGTCAAGCAGGGCTGGTCGGAAGTGCTCAACCAGTACCAGCGGCGTGCCGACCTGGTGCCGAACCTGGTCAATACCGTCAAGGGTTACGCCCAGCACGAAGAGAAGGTGTTCGTCGAGGTGACCAATGCCCGCGCCAAGGTCGGCAGCCTGCAGGTCAATGCGGACACGCTGAACGACCCGCAGAAACTGCAGCAGTTCCAGGCGGCGCAGGGTGAATTGGGCAGTGCGCTGTCGCGGCTGATGGTGGTCAGCGAGAACTATCCGCAGCTGAAGGCCGACGGCCTGTTCCAGAACCTGCAGGCGCAGCTGGAGGGCACCGAAAACCGGGTCACCGTGGCGCGCAATCGCTACATTCAATCGGTGGCTGACTACAACGCGATGATCCGCACCTTCCCGAACAATCTCACCGCGAAGATGTTCGGCTATCGGGTCAAGCCGAACTTCAGCGTGGACAACGAGAAAGCGATTTCCACGGCACCGACGGTGGACTTCGGCAACAGCCCGCCGGCAACCGCCGCATCGGCGCATTGATCGTGTTCCGGCGCTGTCCGCGCCTGTTGCTGATGCTGGCGATGGCGCTGCTGTCGCCGGCCCTGCTGCATGCGGCCGACGCCGTGCCGAAGCTGACCCGTCACGTGACCGATCTCACCGGCACGCTGACCGCGGCACAGGTCGACCAGCTGGATGCGCAACTGGTCGCGCTGGAAAAGGCCAAGGGTGCACAGCTGGTGGTGCTGATGGTCGGCAGCACCGCGGGCCAGGACATCGAGGGTTACTCGCTGGCCGTGAGCGAAGCCAACAAGGTCGGCCGCAAAGGCATCGACGATGGCGTGCTGCTGCTGATCGCCAAGAACGATCGCAAGGTGCGCATCGAGGTTGGTTACGGGCTGGAAGGCGCGATTCCCGATGCCGCCGCCGCGCGGATCACGCGGGAGTACATTGCGCCGAAATTCCGCAGCAACGATTATTTCGGCGGCATCAGCGACGCGCTGGGCGCGCTGACCCAGTTGATCAATGGCGAAGCGTTGCCGCCACCGGTGCAGGGGTCTCCCGAAACCGGGCATGCCGGTCCCGGTTTGCAAAACAGCCTGATGATCGGTGTCTTTGTCGCCCTGTTCCTGCGCAGCCTGCTGGGCCGCGCAGGTGCCTGGGTGCGTGCTCCGCTGGGTGCGCTGCTCACCGGTGGCCTGCTGTGGCTGCTGGTTTCGATGGGTGCCGGCATCGTCGGCGCGCTGATCGGAGGCGTGCTGATGCTGTTGCCAGGCGGCGGCGGGCGTTCGATCGGCGGCGGTGGCTGGGGCGGTTTCGGTGGCTTCGGCGGTGGTGGCTTCGGTGGCGGAGGCGGCGGCTTTGGCGGAGGCGGTGGTTTCAGCGGCGGCGGCGGCAGCTTCGGCGGCGGCGGTTCGTCGGGGAGCTGGTGATGGCGCGCATGCAACGGCTGCTGGCAAACCTGTTCAACGGCTGGTTCCAGCTGCGTCGCCGCTTTCCCGCGGCACTGCTGGACGAGATGACCGCCGCGATTGCCGCTGGCGAACGCACTCATCGGGGTGAGGTCCGTTTCGCGATCGAGTCGCGGCTGGCGCCACTGGCGGTGCTCGCGGATCTCGATGCGACCGGGCGTGCGCGCCAGGTATTCACCCAGCTGCGGATGTGGGATACCGAGCACAACAACGGCGTGCTGCTGTACGTGCTGATGGCCGAGCATCGCATCGAGATCATCGCCGACCGCGGCATCGCCGCACGGGTGACGGCTGCCGAATGGGATGCCATCTGCGACCGCATGCGTGGCTGCTTTGCCAGCGGGCAATGGCGCGATGGCAGCCTGCAGGGGATTGCCGCCATCCATGCCCTGCTGGTCCGGCATTTCCCCGGCAATGGCATGGATCATCCCGACGAATTGCCGGATCGACCGGTGCTGCTCTGAGCTGAGTCTCTGTCGGGGGTGTGCCGCTCCCGTGCGGAATGCCGGTTGGAAGGCACGGGTGATCGCCATTCCGTATTGAGCCCGACATGACACATGAACTCTTGGCCGCCACGATCCGGGCCGGGCCCGGCTACACTTGCTGTTTGCGACAAGTCCAAGCCTGCCCATGACCCAGCCCTACATCGTCAGTTTCAATCCGGTGGCCATCCATCTCGGTCCGATCCAGGTTCACTGGTATGGGCTGATGTACCTGCTCGGATTCCTCAGCGTGGCGTTGCTTGGCGAATATCGCCGGCGACAGGGGCGTTTGCCGGTCAGCCGGGATGCGCTGGGAGACCTGTTTTTCTACGGCATGATGGGCGTGATCATCGGTGGCCGCGTGTGGTACATGCTGTTCTACTACGCCGGCGGCATTCACTGGGTCTGGACCGAGCCGCTCGCGCTGTTCAAGGTGTGGGACGGTGGCATGAGTTTCCACGGTGGTCTGCTCGGCGTGCTGGCAGCCGGCTGGTGGTGGTCGCGCCGGCATCGGCTGCACTTCTTCGACACGATCGATTTCGTCGCGCCGCTGGTGCCGATCGGGTTGGGCCTGGGGCGACTGGGCAATTTCATCAACGGCGAGCTGTGGGGCAAGCCGACGGCGCTGGCGTGGGGCATGATCTTTCCGAATGCGCATGCGGACGACCGGGCCTATGCGGATGCGCATCCGGCATGGCTGCAGCCGCTGCAGCAGTTCGGCGGACTGCCGCGGCACCCTTCGGAGCTGTATGAACTGGCGCTGGAAGGCGTCGTGATGTTTGTCGTGATCTGGCTGGTGTCGATGAAACCGCGGCCGCGATATCTGGTCTCGGGCCTGTTCGCGCTGTTGTACGGCTGCTTCCGCATCGCGGTGGAATTTGTCCGGCTGCCGGATCCGCAACTGGGCTATCTGGCGTTCGGCTGGGTGACGATGGGGCAGCTGCAGTCGCTGCCGCTGATCGTGATCGGCCTGTGGCTGCTGCTCCTGTCGCGGCGCGCGCCGACCTTGCCGCTCGCCCCCGTGGCGGCGAAGGCCTGAGCATGCGTGCCTATCTCGATCTGTTGCGCCATGTGCTGGAACACGGCACCGAAAAAGGTGATCGCACCGGCACCGGCACGCGCAGCGTGTTCGGCTGGCAGATGCGCTTCGATCTGGCCGAAGGCTTCCCGCTGGTCACCAGCAAGAAGCTGCACCTGAAATCGATCGTGCACGAGCTGATCTGGTTCCTGCGCGGCGATACCAATATCGCCTATCTGAAAGAACATGGCGTGCGCATCTGGGACGAGTGGGCCGATGCGCATGGCGACCTTGGCCCGGTCTACGGCCAGCAGTGGCGAGCGTGGCCGACCGCCGACGGTGGCGTGGTCGACCAGATCGCCTGGGTGATCGACGAGATCAAGCGCAACCCGGATTCACGCCGCCTGATCGTCAGCGCCTGGAACGTCGGCGAACTGCCGAAGATGGCGCTGCTGCCATGCCACAGCCTGTTCCAGTTCTACGTGACGCCTCCGGCCGGCCCGGGGCAGGTTGGCAAGCTCAGTTGCCAGCTGTATCAGCGCTCGGGCGATATCTTCCTTGGCGTGTCCATCTTTTCCGGCGTAGCATGCCTTGCGGCTTGATATTCGACTGTCAAATCAATGAGATGTTTCATGTGAGGCCAATAGCGCTACTGAGCGTGATGCTTGTCCGCGATACGTCGTGCTGGTTCGCGGCAAGCCTTGATTGACCGCCAACAAGATGGTTCCATGAATGCCTGAGAGAGCTTGGGCTCTCATTTGGAACCGCGGATGGGTCACCCCGAAAATCAGTATCTCGACCTGATGTCCAGGATTGTCGAATCCGGTGATCGACGGATCGATCGAACAGGTGTGGGTACACTTTCTGTCTTTGGGGCGACGGCGCGATTCGACCTCTCCGGTGGACAGGTACCCGTCCTGACCACCAAGCGCGTGCATTGGAAGCTCGCGGTCAAGGAAATGCTCTGGTTCCTCAAAGGGGAAACCAACATTCGTCCGCTGTTGGCGCAAGGCGTGCGTATCTGGAGCGACTGGCCTCTTGCCAACTATCGGAAGGAGATGGGGGAGCAAGTCTCCCAGCAGGAGTTCGAGCAGAGGGTGTTGGACGATCCTGGGTTCGCGGCGAAATGGGGCGATCTTGGTCCCGTATACGGCAAGCAGTGGCGGCGTTGGTTGGGAAGTGACGGCACCGAGCATGATCAGATTGCATCGGTGATTAAGTCCCTTCGTCACAATCCTACGAGTAGGCGCATCCTCTTTCATGCATGGAACGTCGGCGAGCTTGGCGCCATGGCTCTGCCTCCGTGTCACATGGTTTACCAATTTCACGTTAGCCATGGCTCGAAGCTAAATTGCCTGATGTATCAGCGCAGTTGTGACCTCTTCTTGGGCGCTCCCTTCAATTGGGTGGGAGCGACAGCGCTCCAGTACATGCTCGCTCAGCAGACCGATCTGGAGCTCGGCGAATTCATCTGGATGGCCGGGGATGTCCACCTCTACTTGAATCATCTCGATCAGGCGCGCCTGCAAATGTCGCGTGAGCCCAAACGTCTGCCGACATTGCGCCTCCTGAGAAAGGCGCCGTCCATTGACGACTATCGTATTGAAGACTTCTCGCTGGACGGCTACTCGCCTCACAGTTCGATTGCGGCCGATGTGGCTGTTTGAGAGTGTCTCGTGCGATCGCCACGCAGTTCCGCGAATTATTAGAGCATGATCTTCAGAGCGAATCGGGGATCGTCATTAGCCGCGCGGGGAAAATTGCGCAAACGCATTATGCCGCACGCCTAGGTTG
>DAIMGD010000161.1:0-5570 GCA_036724165.1 Rhodanobacter sp. | reverse complement strand
ACCGAGATGCCTTCGGCGTCGGCCTGGGCGGATACCAGGTCCAGCGCGGTCTTGCTGGCACTGTCGACCGTGCGCTCGCTGGCGTAATACCCCGGATAGGTGAAGCTCAGCACATCCGGCCGTTCGTCGCCATTGACCAGGTTCGCCATCGCGATGAAGAGCCCGCCGTACGCATTGCTGGTGAGCGGATCGAAGTTGCTGTCGGTGCCCGAGCAGTACGCCACCTCGATGTTTGCTCCCGGCGCGATGGCCGTGGCCATCTCCAGATCCTCTGCTGCGGTGTAATTTTCGAACGGTGGATCGGAAGGCTCGCCGCCGTAGCAGTTGCCCAGCTCGCCGACTCCCGGCGTGATCTGGCTGAAGGTTCCGCCGTAGCTGCCCAGATTGAACTGGTTGACGAAATTGCCGTAGTCCTCGGGCAAGGCCGGAGCCACGGCAACGATCGCGATGGTGATCCCCTTGCCGGTCACGCCGTTCTGTCGAATCCGAGATACGCCATACATGTTGGCGAGATCGTCGGGGACCAGTCCGCGGTAACCGCGCAGTCCGCCCGGCCCGATCGCCATCGCGTGCGCACCGTGCGCGGCATCGCCGGCCACGTCGAACCGGCGCGTCGCGGGGTTGAAGGTCGCGCTGGTCGGCTGACGCGAAGGCGTTGCGGGCGCTTCGCTCAGGCCGACCACGCCCGTCACCACATGCTCCAGCGCCGCCGGAATGCTGATGTCCGTGGCATTGGCAAGATATTGCCCACCGTTGTCGAGCTTGTAGACGGTCTCTTGCGTGCGGAAGGCCTGGTTGACCTGCGCCGTAGTGCCACTGAAGTCAATCTGCATCTTGTTGGGATAGACGCCATTGACGGTGAAACCTTCGGACGCGAGCCAGGAACTCACGGCCGCGATGTCGCCGTCGACCACGCCGAAGGCGTCACCAAACTGCTGCGGTGTCATCCACTGCTGGAATTGCACGGAAGCGGGATTGTGCTGGTTGGCGATGCGCTGCTCCATCTGGATCATCCGCAACGGGCTGCGTTTCAGGATCAGCTGCAGGTGTTTCATGCCGGTTGAATCGGCCAGCACCGTGGCCGACGCCGGGTGACTCGTGAATTGCGGATGAGACGACGCGATGCTCACTCGCTGGCTGTCGGTGACCGCCTGGGTGACCCGGGGCACCTCGGCAGTGGAGTGGCTTGCCGCAACGGGACCCGCGCTTGTCGTTTGCGCCAGCAGTATGCCGGGCGCGCCTGATATCGCTGCGGCAATCGCTGCGGCGAGAATGAAATGGCCTTGCTTCATCATGGAACCCCATCGAAATTGACCAGAAATTGGAACCGCCGATTGCATGGGCAGCTCTTTCGTGCGGCGCTTTGCCTGCGATCGCCGCGTGCGTTCGTTGCCCTTTTTCCGCCTTGTGCAGGCGTCCCTTCCCGGCAACCTGCGTTGCCCCCGAGGGGCACCGTCCAGTGCATGACGTCGCGGGTGCCGCGGGTGGCTGCATGGCTCCCGGGACAGCGCTGTCAAGCGCAAGACAACTCATCCCTGAATTCCCGTTCAGTGTCGGGTGTAGCGGACAACTCGATCAATAGGAAAGCGTGATGCATGTGCTTCCGTGATAGGAATGCATCACGCAAATCCGGCGCGCACCACCGGCTTTGGCCAGCACGCCTTTCTCAGCGGGAGCGTTGGCGCGTGCCCTTGGCCGGCGGCGCTTCCAGCCGTTCCGGGAACGCTTCCAGTGCGGCGCGCCAGCCGAGCTGGAAACGTGTCCGCGTATCGAAGCGGCGCATCAGTTCGGCCACGCGGCGATTCAGCGTGGCAATGGAAATGCCGGTCTCGTAGACAATCGCCTTGTCGTTGAGGCCGGCCGCCAGCAGCGAAATCATCTGTTCGGCAGCCTCCGACAGCAGCGCGTCGGGCTTGCGGACTTCCAGTACGCCCGCCCTGGTGAACGCAACGGGCGTGGCGCGATGCCAGGTCATTTCGAAGAGTTCGTGAAGCGCGTCGAGCAGGGAAGGCGCCCGCACCAGCAACGTGGGTCCGTCCTGATCGACGACATTGAGCGGAATGAGGGCGACGCGGCGGTCTACCACATACATCTTGATCGGCAGGGTCGGAAAAATTCTTGCTTCCTCGCCATTTTTCACCGCCGCCCGCAGCGCCGCCAGCGCTCCGGGCAGCGCGAGGTAGCCGGCGTCGGAGATGCTGCGTACGCACACGCCAGGCCGTGTTTCAGGACGGTTGACGTCGGCTCGGTACAACCATGGCGCACGCTGGAAGCCGAATACATCGTGCTGCACGGTCTGGCGCAGTCGCATCAGGATCTGCCCGATCGCCGCGCGACTCGTGATGAGTTCCACCGGCTGCTCCGGCGCTTTGGCATGTGCTGAAGTGGCCGCCTGCCTTTTCAACTCCGGAATCGTCGAGCGGGCTCGCTCGAGGATCACCTGCCGCTGCCCGATCAAGGCCTCGATGGCGAGTTCCGGTGGAACCGCGATATAGCGTCTTGGCTGTTCCGGCGAATGGGAGGCCAGTCCCTTGGCTTCGATTCCGTCCAGCAACTGCTGAGTCTTGTGTGCTGACAAGCCAAGTACCTGGGCGATCTCCCTGGCGGTTGCCATGCCGTGGCCCAGCAATGCCTTGTAAGTGCGTTCCTCCAGGTCATCGATGCCCAGCGGTTCGAGCGCGCGCTGAATGCCCGTTCCGGAGCGCGGCTTTGCGGTCGTCGGCGTGTCGCGTGGCAGATTGCGGCTGCGCAGTCGTTCCGCGTCGATTGTTTTCTCCGCCTTGCGCTGTTCGCTCGGGTCGATACCGGCCGCCAGCATCAGCCGCGCTTCGCCCTGTTTTTCCCGGGCCGCCTTCAGACTCGTATCCGGATAAACGCCGAAAGCCAGGCGTTTCTCCTTTCCGGCGTAGCGGTATTTCATGCGCCAGAGTTTGCTGCCGCTGGGTGCCACCTCGATGTACAAGCCGCCACCGTCAGCCAGCTTCTTCGCCTTGACGTCAGGTTTGGCGTTGAGAATCACCTTGTCCGTAAGCGGCATGGGACGTCCTGGGGGCAGTGGAGTGTCCGGACATGGTGCCCCCGCCATGCCCCCGTCATCAAGGCGGCCCCATGCCCTGCGTGAAAGTAGAGCCTGAAGTGAGGCGGGCCTCGTCGATGCAATACGCGAGAGCCACGCTGATCAGGAAGGCATGCGAAAATGCGGCGGCAATGCGAATTGCAGACATGCCAACCGGACTCCGTGTTGTCGGTTTCCGCAGTCTGCGACCATCCCGCCGCAAATGAGGCCGATACATCCACAGGATTCGTTTCCATGCTTTTGATGATCGACAACTACGACAGCTTCACCTTCAACCTCGTGCAGTACCTGGGCGAGCTGGGGCAGCAGGTGAAGGTGGTACGCAACGATGCGCTGGATATCGCCGGCATTCGTGCGTTAACGCCCTCGCACATCATGATCTCGCCGGGGCCGGGTACGCCGGACGATGCGGGCGTGTCGCTGGACGTGCTGCGCGAGCTGTCCAGCCAGATTCCGGTGTTCGGCGTGTGTCTGGGGCATCAGGCGATCGGCCAGGCGTTCGGCGGCAAGGTGATCCGCGCCAAGCGGATCATGCATGGCAAGACCTCGCCGGTGCGCCATCGCGGGCAGGGCGTGTTTGCCGGGCTGCCGGATCCGTTCGAGGCGACACGCTACCACTCGCTGGTGGTGGAGCAGTCGTCGCTGCCGGATTGCCTGGAAGTCACCGCGTGGACGGAAAATCCGGACGGCTCGATCGACGAGATCATGGGCCTGCGCCACCGGACGCTGCCGGTCGAGGGCGTGCAGTTCCATCCGGAGTCGATCCTGACCCAGCACGGCCACGACCTGCTGCGCAATTTCCTCGGCCTGCCGCTGAAGCTGGCGGCATGAGCGGCCACGCGCGCGACATCACGATCACCCCGCAGGAAGCGTTGCAGCGCACGATCGAACATCGCGAGATCTTCCACGACGAGATGATCGCGCTGATGCGCCAGATCATGCGCGGCGAGGTGAGCCCGCTGATGACCGCGGCGATCATCACCGGCCTGCGCGTGAAGAAGGAAACCATCGGCGAGATCACCGGCGCGGCGCGGGTGATGCGCGAGCTGTCGGCCAAGGTGCCACTCGCCGGCGCCGGCCATGAGCATCTGATCGATATCGTCGGCACCGGCGGCGATGGCGCGTCGAGTTTCAACATCTCCACCGCGTCGATGTTCGTCGCGGCGGCAGCGGGCGCGCGGGTGGCCAAGCATGGCGGGCGCAGCGTGTCGTCGAAATCCGGCAGCGCCGATGTGCTGGAGGCGCTGGGCGCCTCGATCGATCTGTCGCCGCCGCAGGTCGCGCGGTGCATGGCCGAGACCGGCATCGGCTTCATGTTCGCGCCGAACCATCATCCGGCGATGAAGGTGGTGGCGCCGGTGCGCAAGGAAATGGGCGTGCGCACGCTGTTCAACATCCTCGGTCCGCTGACCAATCCGGCGGATGCGCCGAACATCCTGATGGGCGTGTTCCATCCCGATCTGGTCGGCATCCAGGTGCGCGTGCTGCAGCAGCTCGGCGCGCAGCATGCGCTGGTGGTGTGGGGGCGCGACGGGATGGACGAGATATCGCTGGGTGCCGCCACGCTGGTGGGTGAATTGCGTCATGGCGTGGTGCGCGAATACGAGATCGAGCCGGAGGATTACGGCCTGGCGATGGCCTCCAGTCGCAATCTGCGGGTGGAGAACGTGGACGAGTCGAAGGCGATGCTGCTGGAGGCGCTCGAGGGCCGCCGCGGCATCCCGCACGACATCGTCTGCCTGAATGCCGGTGCGGCGCTGTATGCGGCCGATGTGGTCGAATCCATCGACGATGGCATCGAGCGTGCGCGCGAAACGATTGCCAGCGGCGCGGCGCATGCGAAAATGCAGGCCTTCGTGGTGGCTACCCGGCGGCTTGCCGCGCTGGCCTAGCCACGCCCTGCGTGCGACAGTCCGCGCAGCGACACCGCAGGATGCGCACCTGCATAACCAGCGAGATGCCATGACCGACATCCTCAATCGCATTCTCGCCCGCAAGGTGGAAGAGATCGCCGAGCGCCAGGCCAGGTTGCCACTGGTCGAGCTGACCGCGCGGATTGCCGAGCTGCCGGATACCCGCGGCTTTGCTGCCGCGATCGAGGCGAAGATCGCCGCCGGCCTGCCGGCGGTGATCGCCGAGGTGAAGAAGGCCAGTCCGAGCAAGGGCGTGATCCGTGCGAATTTCGATCCGGCCGCGATTGCCCGGAGCTACGAGGCAGCCGGCGCGGCCTGCCTGTCGGTACTGACCGACAGCGATTTTTTCCAGGGCAGCGAGGCCTTCCTGCAGCAGGCCCGCGCAGCCTGCGCGCTGCCGCTGCTGCGCAAGGATTTCATCATCGATCCGTACCAGGTGCATGAGGCCCGCGCGATCGGCGCCGATTGCGTCCTGCTGATCGTCGCCGCACTCGACGATGACGTCCTGCTGCAGTTGTCGCTGCTCGCCGCCGAACTCGACCTGGACGTGCTGTGCGAAGTGCATGACGAGGAAGAGATGG
>DAIMGD010000160.1:0-5573 GCA_036724165.1 Rhodanobacter sp. | reverse complement strand
GATCGGCGGCTGGCTGGCGCTGCCGCGCTGGAAAGGCTGGCTGGCCCGGCGACTGCCACCAGGCTCGCCCTGGCGTACCGCCCTGCTGCTCATCCCGCCTGGCATGCCCGCCCCAGGTCCTCGGGCCAGCCACAAGCACAGTGGCCAGCCTCGGCTGGCCCTGTTCCCCGGTTGCGTGGCCAGCATCGACGATGCCGAAGCGCAGCAGGCGGCGATCAGTCTGCTGCAGGCCGCCGGTTTCCAGACCAGCCTGCTGCCCGCGTTCTGTTGCGGCGCGATGGATCTGCATGGTGGCGCCGTGCCATCTGCCGAGCGGGCGGCGCGGCATGTGCGCCAGGCCTGGCTCGCCAGCGGCGCCACCCAGCTGGTTTCGGTGACATCCGGCTGCCTCGGCACACTGCGCCGCGCGCTGCCCGGCGTGAGCGTGGTCGACCCGGTGGAACTGCTGGCGACGCATGCCGGAGCACTGCGCTTCCGTCCGCTGCCGCAGCGGGTCGCGCTGCACCTGCCGTGCACGCAGATCAATGTGGCACGCAGTGACAGCGCCTTGCTGCAGCTATTGCGTCGGGTGCCGGAGCTGGACGTGATGCCGCTGCCGCGACCACCGTACTGCTGCGGTGCCGCCGGCAGCCATGTGCTGGAATTTCCCGTGCGCGCGGCACAATGGCGCGACGCGACGCTGCAGCAGGCCGTCACACTGGATCCGCAGCAGCTGTTGTCGTCCAATATCGGCTGCCGCCTGCATCTGGCTGCCGGCCTCGATGCGCAAGGCCTGCACTGGCCAACCCGGCATCCATTGACCTTGCTGGCCCAGCAATTGATCCACGTCCATTGAAGACACAGGAACATCCATGAGCATCCGCACACTGACCCCGCTCGATCGCCTGCTTGCCGGCTGCGAGCGCGCGCTGGAAGCGATCGCCGGTTCGCCGCAGGCACAGCGCCCATCGCCGGCCGCCGGGATCGGCGAGGCGAATCTGGACGATGCCGAACGCCAGCATGCCGCCGGTCTGATGCGGATCAACCATACCGGTGAGGTCTGCGCACAAGCGCTGTATTTCGGCCAGGCCGCGCTGGCGCGCAACGCTGACAATCGCACACACCTGCTGCACGCCGCGGTCGAGGAGACCGATCACCTGGCCTGGTGCGCGCAACGACTGCAGCAACTGGAGAGCCGCCCGAGCCTGCTCAACCCGCTGTGGTATCTCGGCAGCTATGCGATCGGCGCGGCGGCGGCGTTGGCCGGCGACCCGATCAGCCTGGGCTTCGTGGTGGAAACCGAACGCCAGGTGGAAGCGCATCTGGCCGAGCACCTGGAGCAGCTGCCCGCACAGGATGAACGTTCGCGCGCGGTGCTCACGCAGATGCAGGCCGACGAGATCCGCCATGCGCAGGCCGCGCAGCAACGCGGCGGCATCGAGCTGCCGTTCCCGCTGCCGCAGCTGATGCATGCCAGCTCGATGCTGATGAAGACGGTGGCCTATCGCATCTGATCACGCAGCCAGCAGCCTGACCCGATAAAAACCCGCCTTCCGGCGGGTTTTCCGTCACATCAGGTTGCGGCCGTGGAACAGTTCCTCGATCTCGCGGCGCAGCAGCTGCTCGATGCGCTGGCGCTCTTTGAACGACAGGTCGTCGGCGTGCGAGTCGAACAGGTACGTGTCGAGGTCGAAGTCCTTGATGTGCATCTTCGTGTGGAACATGTTTTCCTGGTACACGTTGACGTCGAACATCTCGTACTTCTGGCGGATGTGCTTGGCCAGGTAATCCTGCACCGAGTTGATCTTGTGGTCGATGAAGTGCTTCTTGCCCTTGATGTCGCGGGTGAAACCACGCACGCGGTAGTCGGCGATAACGATGTCCGACTCGAAACTGTCGATCAGGTAGTTCAATGCCTTCAGCGGCGAGATCACGCCGCAGGTGGCCACGTCGATGTCCGCGCGGAAGGTCGCGATGCCGTTGTGCGGATGCGTTTCCGGGTAGGTATGGACGGTGATGTGGCTCTTGTCCATGTGCGCCACGACGGCGCCGGAAATGGTGTCGCGGCCGAGCTTCTCCAGCACCGGCTCCTCGGAGATCAGCATCGTCACCGAGGCACCCTGCGGATCGTAATCCTGGCGCGCGATGTTGAGGATGTTGGCGCCGATGATCTCCGCCACGTCGGTGAGGATCTGGGTAAGCCGGTCCGCGTCGTACTGGTCATCGATGTACTCGATGTAGTTGCGCCGCTGATCCTCCGACACCGCATAGCAGATGTCGTAGATGTTGAAGCTCAACGCCTTGGTCAGGTTGTTGAAACCCTGCAGGCGCAGACGGGGAAGTGGTTTGACCAAGGCGGCTCTCCATGACCGGACTTCCGGTCAGCAGTAGAGGCGGGTTAGCGACAAGGGTCCCCGCGGATGGTGTGACGCGCAGGCAGCTACCTTCCGCGACCCTTTGTAACCGGCATGCGACAAGCTCGCCGCTACCGAAAGACCGCGAAGTATGCGACAAAACGAAAGGAATTTGAACAGTCGGCAAGCCGCTCAGGTTTGCCATAATGCCCGACTTGCAGGATGGTTACGGAAACGCATGCCGCGGTTGCGGTAACCGCTGCGGGAATACAACCATCTTCGGGGATTGATCGTGGCGCCACTCAAATACCAGCTGCAACAGGCTTTCGAACGCTCTCAGGCACCGCTCGGCTTTGCGCCGGATCCGGCATCGATGGAGCGCTTTCTCGCGCTATGCCATCGCCGCCGCTATCCGGGCAAGACCGCGATCATCCGTCCCGGCGACCCGGCCAACACGCTGTACTACGTGATCGACGGTTCGCTGGCGGTATGCACCGAGGATGAGCAGGGGCGCGAGCTGATCCTGGCCTACATCAGCCGCGGCCAGTTCATCGGCGAGATGGGCCTGTTCGTGGAACAGGCCCAGCGCGAGTCGATGGTGCGCACGCGCACGCCGTGCGAGATGGCCGAGATCAGCTACGAGCGGCTGTTCCAGCTGATGGAAGGCCCGCTGCGCGAGGAATGCCCGAAGATCCTGTTCGCCATCGGTGCCCAGCTCACCAACCGCCTGCTGCGCACCTCGCGCCAGGTCAGCCGGATGGCGTTCATGGACGTCACCAACCGGATCTCGCGGACGCTGCTGGACCTGTGCCAGGAGCCGGATTCGATGACCCACCCGGACGGCACCCAGATCCGCATCTCGCGCCAGGAAGTGAGCCGCATCGTCGGTTGCTCGCGCGAAATGGTCGGCCGCGTGCTCAAGCAGCTGGAAGAACAACGGATGATCGACGTCGCCGGCAAGACCATCGTGGTGCGCGGCACCCGTTAGGGAGCGTCTGAACAAGCATCAGCTCGTCATTCCAGCGAAAGCTGGAACCCTGTGCCGTCACGGGTTTGCCGAGTCACTGGATCCCGGCTTTCGCCGGGATGACGGATTGTTCAGATATTCGCTATGGTTTGCGCGTCGTGCGTTTGCGCGCCGGCGCGGCGGCCTTCTTCGGCGCATAGATCATGTAGACGTCGGCGCGCGCATAGTGCGAGCCGGCGCGGATCGTCGGCTGCAGCACGAAGCCGGCGCGCTCGTACATGTGCAGCGCGGGCTTCAGGCTGCTGTTGGATTCCAGGAACAGGGTGTGGCCGCGACGCCGGTGAAATTCGGCGATCGCCGCGTCCAGCAGCCGGTGCCCGGCACCCAGGCCGCGGAACGATTCATCCACGCCCATCTTGGAAAGCTCGTAGACGCCGGCTGCCTCATGCAGCAAGGCGCAGGTGCCGATCACCGTGTCGCCGATCAGCGCGAAGAAGATCGCACCGCCCGGCGCCAGCACGGCATGTTCGGGATCGCGCAGCACCTGCTCGTCGATCGGCTCGATCACGAAATGTTTCTTCAGCCAGGCGGCATTGAGCCGGTAGAAGTGTTCGCGCAGGCGCGGCTCGAACGGCACGATCTCGACCCTGGCCTGCTTCAGCGTGGCATGCCTGGCCAGAATCCTTTCGACAATCGGCTGTTCGTCCAGCGCCCGCTCGCAGGCGTGCAAGGCCCGCAGCAACTGTTCGGCCTCGCTGCCCAGTGAATCCTGCACGCCTTGCCGGATCGACGCCCAGATCGGGCCCAGACCGGCCAGTGACCGGCTGCCCTTGCCGGTCAGCACCAGCAGGCTGCGCCGGCCGTCAGCCGGATCGGCGCGCCGCTGCAGCAGGCCCGCCTGGATCAGCTTGTCAGCCAGCTGGCTGACCGCCGAATGGGTCTGGCCGATCGAGTTGGCCACCTCGGTGACGGTCGCCGGCCCGCGCTCCCACAGCAGGCGCATCACCGGGAACCAGCGCGATTCGATCCCGGCGCCGCAATGCTGGTAGACCTCGTCGGCTGCCGCGTAGAAGCAATCGCTCAGCGCTTTCAGGCGACTGCCGAGCGCCAGTTCGGCAAGCGAGGACAGGTACATGGGCGACTCCGGCAATTACGTAAGCACTAACGTAATGGACGACCGTTCGCCCTGCAAGCGTTGCCGCGTCGCTTCGGGGAATCTCGAAAACTCCCCCCCGCTTGCGTCATTCCGCCGGCTTCCGACAGTCGCGGGGATGACGCGCTTGAACCAGGGTGGCCTTCAGAACCACTCGACGCGGGTGATCGCGCGGCCGAGTGCCTTCTCGACTTTCTTGCACAGGGCGGGCGTGCCGTTGACCAGCACCGCCTCGGCCGCCAGCTTCAGCATCGCCACGTCGTAGATCGAATCGCCGTACGCCACCTGCCACGCGGTGATGCCATGCTCGGCCAACGACTGCACCTTGCGCCGACCGACGTTGTGTCGCAGCGGTCGCATGCCGAGCCAGCCGGGACGCAACTGCGAGGCGAGCACTTCCAGGTTCATCAACCCCAGTTGTCGCAGGATGCCGCTGACCAGCACCTGCTCGCAGCCGGTCACCACGATCACCCGATCTCCCGCCGCCTGATGCCGGCGCAACGCCTGCAAGCCGTCGCGACAGAACTGGCGTGACTGGCGTGCCAGCATGGCGGCGAACGCCCTCGCGACTGCCTGGTAGCGTTGCTCGCCCAACCCGAGCAAGGCAATCCGCACCAGCGTGCGCAGCGGCAGCCGGCGTGAAAACGGCAGTTGCAGCAGCAACAGTGGTGCGCACAGCAACGCCAGCAACGGCCGCCACAGCGAACGCCGGTAGCGCTCGCGCATGAACAGATAAAACGCGTCGCCGTGGATCAGCACGCCGTCGAAATCGAACAGCACCACCCGAGCTACCGCCGTGTCCGCCAGCACCGTATTCCCCTGGCCGGTTGGCATGCCGGTCACGGCGTACCGAACAACCGCCGCAGTTCGCTGCCCGGATCCTCGGCACGCATGAACGCCTCCCCGACCAGGAACGCCTGGATGCCGCCCGCGCGCAGGAGGGCGACATCCTCGGGGGTATGGATGCCCGACTCGGCCACCAGCACGCGGTCGTACTCGATCAGCGCCTGCATTGCCAGCGAGGTTTCCAGCGAGGTCTCGAAATTGCGCAGGTTGCGGTTGTTGACGCCGATCAGCGGCACCGGCAGCGCCATCGCGCGCTCCATCTCTTCCTCGTTGT